>NZ_LNCE01000109.1:0-9571 GCF_001445815.1 Janthinobacterium sp. Ant5-2-1
GCTATTCACAGCGCAAGGATTTGCCGTTTCAAACGGTGTTTGGGGAGGGGGTATTGGCTAGGATCGTGCACGCAGAGCAACGTAGGTCGGATTAGCGGCGGCACGCCGCGTAATCCGACACATTGTTGGCTCCGGTGGTGTCGGATTACGCGCGGCGATGCCGCGCTAATCCGACCTACCGTGTTTTACTGCGCCGCCACCTTGGCTGGCTCCGCCACTACCGGCGTCATCTTCAACGAACGGCTGAGGAAGCCCCAGCGATCGGCCACTTCTTCGATCTGCTTGGTCGTCGGCTTGCCGGCGCCATGGCCGGCCTTGCTGTCGATGCGGATCAGCACGGGCGCCGCGCCGCCTTGCGCTGCCTGGGCGGCGGCGGCGAACTTGAAGCTGTGGGCAGGCACGACGCGGTCGTCGTGGTCGGCCGTCGTGATCATGGTGGCCGGATAGCAGCCGCCCGCCTTCAGGTTGTGCAGCGGCGAGTACTTCACCAGCGCCTTGAACTGTTCGGCGTCGTCCGACGAACCGTAGTCAGGTACCCAGCCCCAGCCCACGGTGAACTTGTGGAAGCGCAACATGTCGAGCACGCCCACTTGCGGGATGGCCGCCGCGAACAGGTCCGGACGCTGCGTCATGGCCGCACCGACCAGCAGGCCGCCATTGCTGCCGCCGCCGATCGCCAGCTTCGATGGCGAGGTGACCTTGTTGTCCACCAGCCATTGCGCCGCGCCGATGAAATCGTCGAACACGTTTTGCTTGTTCAGCTTGGTACCAGCCTGGTGCCAGGCTTCGCCATATTCTCCGCCGCCGCGCAGGTTGGCCATCACGTAGACGCCGCCCATTTCCACCCAGGCCAGATTCGCCACGGAGAAGCTCGGCGTGAGCGAAATATTGAAGCCGCCATAGCCGTACAGATAGGTCGGATTGGAACCGTCGAGCTTCATGCCTTTTTTCGAGACGATGAACATCGGTACCTTGGTACCGTCGCGGCTGGTAAAGAATTGCTGGCGCGTTTCAAAGGCATTCGGGTCGAAATCAACCTTCGGCTGGCGGTACACCGTGCTCTTGCCCGATTTCATGTCGTAGCGGTAGATGGTCGCTGGCGTCGTGAAGCTGGTAAACGAGTAAAACGTTTCCGTATCGCCACGCTTGCCCGCAAAGCCGCCGGCCGAACCGATGCCCGGCAAGGCCACTTCGCGCACCAGCTTGCCGTTCAGGCCGACGATCTTGATTTGCGTTTGCGCATCTTTCAAGTAGTCGAGCACCAGCTGGTTGTTGATCAGGTTGACGGCGACGAGGGTTTCCGCCGCTTCCGGCACGATTTCTTTCCAGTCGGCAGGGGCAGGTTTGCGCGTATCGATGGCGATCACGCGCGATTTTGGCGCCTTGTTGTCCGTCTTGAAGAAGAACACGGGGCCGTCATTGTCGATGAACGAGTACGAAGCGTCGAACGCTTCCAGCAAGCCCACGACCTTGGCATTCTTCTGGCGCAAGTCCTTGTAGAAGATGCGGTTCTTGCGTTCCGTGCCTTGCGTGGCCGTGATGATCAGGTAATTGCCGTCGTCGCTGACGGTGCTGCCGCCAAACGCCCATTCCTTCTGGTCCGGACGGTCGAAGACCAGTACGTCGTCGCTTTGCGGCGTGCCGATCTTGTGGAAGTACAATTTCTGGAAGTAATTGATATCGGCCAGCTTGGTGGCTTCATTCGGCGCGTCATAGCGGCTGTAGAAGAAACCGGTGTTGTCCTTGGTCCACGAAGCGCCGGAGAACTTGGCCCACTTGATGTGGTCCGTCAAATCCTTGCCCGATTCGATGTCGCGCACTTTCCACTCGTTCCAGTCGGAGCCGGAGGCGGACGTGGCATACGCCAGGTACTTGCCGTTCGGGCTGATCGAAGTGCCGGCCAGCGCCACCGTGCCATCCGTCGACAGGGTGTTCGGGTCCAGCAGCAGGCGCGGTTCGTCCGTCAGTTTTTTCACCGTGTACAGCACGGCCTGGTTCTGCAAGCCGTCATTGCGGCTGTAGAAGTAACGGCCGCCCTGCTTCGTTGGCGTAGAGAAACGCTCATAGTTCCACAGCTTGGTCAGGCGCTGCTTGATCGCGGCGCGCTCGGGGATGGTGCCCAGGTACGACTGCGTCAGCTTGTTTTGCGCCGTGACCCAGTCGCCCGTTTCCGCGCTGTTGGCGTCTTCCAGCCAGCGGTACGGATCGGCGATGGTGGTGCCGAAATAGCTGTCTTGCTGGTCGACTTTTTTGCTGACTGGATACGTCACGGCAGCGCCGTCGCCGGCCGGGCACGATGGCGTCGCGGCACTTTGCGCCAAGGCATTGCCACCGAAAGCGGCCATCAAGCTGAATATGAGGGTTGCACTACGTAATTGCATGGGTTGTTGTCTCATTGTTGGATGTCGAGGAAAGCAGGCCGCACACACACGCTGCGGCTGCCCATGTTGACTTTCGCCAAGAGAAATCATAGCGCGGATTGCCACTTTTAAAGCACAGTTATCCGGTGGATTTGCCGTCTTTTGTTTGGCAAATTTACATGGATTGCCATGATAAATCTCGCTTTCGACGGAATCGGCAAACTGACGTTCATGCAAGAAACATTATCAAAAGCAAAGTCGTTTCATCAAGTTGTCATAAATCTTCTTTACTATCGGCAACATGTTCATGGCCCGTCCAGAGGCCGTGCCGCCACAGCCTCCTATGCACACTCTCGCCCTCCCTTCCGCCACCGCCGTGCCGCCCGGCGCGACGCCATCGAACGTGGCTTACCTGAAACCGCCATCGCTTCCCATAACCATCGAAGGGACGGATGCCTTGCACGAGATCCTCGCGGGCCGCAAGCTCAGCGCGCTGTTCCAGCCCATCATCCACATGCACAGCGGCGACATCATCGGCTACGAAGGCTTGATACGGGGACCGTCCGACAGCCCCCTGCACGCGCCGATGAATCTGTTCAAGGTGGCGCGCGCGCACGACCTGACCCTGGAAGTGGAGCACCTGTGCCGCCAAGTGGTGCTCGAACGCTTCGCCGAACTGCAGTTGCCAGGAAAACTGTTTCTCAACGTCAGCCCCGAATGCCTGCTGCTGCGCAATGCCCGCCATGGCGAAACCCTCGAATACATCGAGCACATCGGCATCAATCCGGACCGTGTCATCATCGAGCTGACGGAGAACCAGCCCACTTACGATTACGAGCTGATGCGCGAAGCCGTGCTGCACTACCGCAACATGGGTTTCCAGATCGCCATCGACGACCTCGGTGAAGGCTTTTCCAGCCTGCGCCTGTGGTCGGAACTGCGCCCGGAATACGTGAAGATCGACATGCATTTCATCCAGGGCATCAATAATGATCCCGTGAAACTGCAATTCGTGCGCTCGATCCAGGAAATCGCGGAGAAATCGGGCACCCTGGTGATCGCCGAAGGTATCGAGGCACAAACGGAATTGCTGGTCTTGCGCGACCTGGGCGTGGCGTTCGGCCAGGGCTACCACCTGGGGCGGCCCAACGCGGTGCCGGCGCGCGCCCTGCCGGCTGAAGTGGTGCAGGCGCTGGGACGCAATGGCGTGGCCGTGTATCCGCAGCGCAGCAGTCTGGAAAAGAATGGCGCCAGTATCCGCAAGTTGTTGCACAAGGTGGCGGCCGTGTCGCCGCAGCTCAACAATAATGAGGTGTACGACATCTTCCTGAAGGAACCGAAGCTGATGATCATCCCCGTCGTCGATGACGGCGTGCCGCTGGGCCTGATCAGCCGCTTCGAAATGATTGACCACTTCGCCCGCCCCTACCAGCGCGAACTGTATGGCAAGAAATCATGCAGCCTGTTCATGGATGCCACGCCCCTGATCGCGGACCACGAGACAAGCTTGCAGGAACTCAGCTACACCATGGTGCAGTCGGATGCCCACCACCTGTTCAACGGTTTCATCATTACCGAACACGGCCGCTACCTGGGCATGGGCACGGGACATGACTTGATGCGCGAAATCACGCAGATGCAGATCAATGCGGCCCGCTATGCCAACCCGCTGACGCAACTGCCCGGCAACGTGCCCATCAACGAACATATCGACCGTTTATTGCACAGCGGCAGCCGCTTCTGGGTCTGCTATTGCGACCTTGACCACTTCAAGCCCTTCAACGATGTGTACGGCTACCGCAAGGGCGATGACGTGATCCAGTTGACGGGAGAAATCCTCAGCAGCCATTGCGACCCGAACCGCGACTTCATCGGCCACATTGGCGGCGACGATTTCATGATCCTGTTCCAGAGCGAAGACTGGGAAACGCGCTGCCAGGCCATGCTCGACGACTTCGCGGCCGCCATCCTCGCCTATTACAGCACGGGTGACTGCGAACGGGGCGGCTACATCAGCGAAGACCGGCAAGGCAAGAAAGTGTTTTACTCGTTGATCAGCCTGTCGCTGGGCGTCATCAAGGTCGAGGCGCACCAGTACTACACGCACCACCAGATCGCCACGCAGGCGGCCGAAGCAAAGAAGCAGGCAAAGAAAATCCACGGCAACAGCCTGTTCCTGGACCGGCGGCAAGGCGCGGGCGTGGCGCGCATGGATGCCTAGCCTGGAGCAATACTCTACGCGCGATCAAATACGCACAAGGTCGCCAAACGCATTGCTGCTGCGCGCATCGGGCAAGAATGCCAGGCTGATGTGCGTGCCCTCGCGGCGCGCCTGCACGCGGTAGCTACCTGCGGGCACGTCCACGAACAGGCCGCCGTATGCCGTGTCCGGTTCCAG
The DNA here is from genome assembly GCF_001445815.1 of Janthinobacterium sp. Ant5-2-1. Classification (NCBI taxonomy): domain Bacteria; kingdom Pseudomonadati; phylum Pseudomonadota; class Betaproteobacteria; order Burkholderiales; family Oxalobacteraceae; genus Janthinobacterium; species Janthinobacterium sp. Ant5-2-1. The sequence continues at coordinate 4,759 of NZ_LNCE01000109.1, forward strand.
GCCGCCGCCCGTGACGTCTTCTCCGGCGCCGATGAAGACGCGTCCCGAGACGACGGACAAGTGCACAACTACCTGCGGCTCGGCAAGTTCGGCGTTCAAGGCGAGTTCATACGCGCCGTCATCACCCACGTTGAAAAACGCCACTTGCCCCGCGTTCACGGCCGCCAGTTCCGCACTGGGGATGCTCCACCAGTCGCAGTCATCTTCCAGCTTGTGGCGCAAGAGGGCGGGGTCGAACACGCACAGGGTAGCCGTCCCGGTCACGATTTTGACGCCCGTGCTTGGCGTCATGCGGCCAGCGGCGCCGGTCCCAGCAGGGGCTGGCTCTCCACGTACTGCGCGCTCGCTTGCGCCTGCCATGGAAAATGGCCATCGCGCGACGGCCAGACGATCTGGTACAAGCTAAAGTCATCGCCCTGGTAATACCAGCGCGCGTAGCCGACGTAGTCGCGGTATTGCTCGACGGGCACGCGCACGAAGGCGCACTGATGGCCTTCCAGCAAGACGTCCGTGGTGGCCGTAAAATCCGTGATGGCGCCGCTGCGCGCGGCGTCCAGCGCCACGTCGAGTATCCGGTGGGCCATGGAATGGGGCAAGCCCATGATGAGAAATTCGGGCTGGCCGAAGCTGTGGCTAGCGCCTATCGTGAAGGCATAGCCGGGGCCTTCTTCATCGGCGCCGATATGCACGCCATGCCAGCCATGCGTGGCGATGTCGTCGATGACTTTTTGCTCGGATGCATCCTCGCCTGCCTGCCTTACCATGCTCCACCTTTCACTGTGCCGAAAACCACGCCGCCTTCGCGACATGCCTGCCGGCAATTATCGCATGCGGCACGCGTCCCTGCGCGCACGGTGACGGCGGGTCAGTCGGACGGTGGCAGAGGCGGAAAGCGCAGCTGGCGCCATTGCCGCATGCGCTGCTGCGCTTCTTGCAGCTGTGCCGACTCCAGCCTGGTGGCAGCCGCCTCCCTGGCCCTGGCCGCCCCGCTGTCGCCCCCCTCGGCCGCCAGCGCCAGCCACATATAGCCGCAGACGGGGTCCCTCTCCACGCCGCGCCCGCTGTTGTACATGCCGCCCAGGTTGTACTGGGCCAGCGCATGGCCCTGGCCGGCCGCGCGCGCATACCATTGCACGGCCAGACCATCGTCTTGCGGCACGCCATGGCCGTTCGCATACATGACGCCCAGGTTATTTTGCGCGCTGGCGTCGCCCTGGTCGGCAGCCGTGCGGTACCAGCGCACGGCGCATACTTCGTCGCGCTCCACGCCCTGGCCATTGGCATACATCACGCCCAGGTTGAACTGCGCATTCGACGCGCCCTGGGCCGCCGCCCGGGCATACCAGTCGAGCGCCTGACGCAAGTCGCGGGTGACGCCGCGCCCGCCCGCAAACATGCCGCCCAGATTGTATTGCGCCATGCAATGGCCTTGCAGGGCGGCGCGCCGGTACCAGGCGACGGCGCGCGCCTCGTCCTTGTCGACGCCCTGGCCGCGCGCCAGCATCAGGCCCAGGTTGAACTGGGCGTCGGCGTCATCCTGTTCGGCCGCCCGTTGCAGCCAGGCATAGGCGCGCAGCTGGTCGGGCGCCACGCCCGAGCCTTCCGCATACGCCACGCCGAGTTGCCGCTGCGCCACGGCCAGCCCCTGGGCAGCGGCCTGGTGGAACCAGGCCAACGCCTGCGCATCGCTCTGCACCACGCCCTGGCCACGCTTGTAGACGAGCCCCAGGTTCAGCTGCGCTTGCGCATCGCCCTGCAAGGCTGCCTTGCGGAACCAGGCCAGGGCCAGCGCATCGTTCTTTTTCGCCCCCAGTCCCTGGGCATACGCTTCGCCCAGCAAGGATTGCGCGCTGGCCACGCCCTGTTCGGAAGCGCGGTAAAACCACGCCAGGGCCAGCTCGTCGCTCTGCAGCACGCCGCGTCCCTTGCGGTACATCTGCCCCAGGTTTTGCTGGGCCGACGCATCGCCTTGGGCGGCGGCGCGGCGAAACCACAGCACGGCGTCGGCGTCGCTCTGCGCCACGCCACGGCCGTGGTAATACAGGGCGCCCAGGTGGTTCTGCGCGAACGCCAGCCCTTGCAGCGCGGCCAGGCGCAGCCAGACAAAGGCGCGCGCATCGTCCTGCGCCACGCCTTCGCCCTTCTTGTACATCAATCCCAGGTTGAACTGGGCGTAGGCATTGCCCTGCTCGGCAGCCGTGCGGAACCAGATATACGCCTGGTGGCTATCTCTGGCAGTATGGTCCTTGTCCATGTGCGCCCCCATCCACATTGCGCTTGCCGGCAGCACGCGCAAAACGGCGGCCCAGGGCGGCGAAATCGTGTGTTGCTTAAATTTTAAATTCGATGCGGGGGAAGGACTTGAGCAGGCTCAAACGAAATAACAAAATCATATCGTTTTGATGAGCCCGCTTAGAGGGGAAACGGCGCTCAGCGGCGCGATGGATGCTTTTGCAGGAATTGCGGCACCTTGGCGGCGGCCAGCTTGTTCAGCGACACGAGCAAGTCCGCGTCGACGTCGGCGATGCCGTAGCTGCTGCGCAAATGGCGGCCGATATGTATCAGCACTTGCGCCGCCACTTCCGCATCGGATTCAGCCCTGTGGGCGGCGCTCTTGAAGGCGATGCCCAGCTGGCTCGACAACAAGCCCAGCTTGTAGCTGGCCATGCCGGGAAACACGCGGCGCGACAGTTTTAATGAACACACGAGCGACTGGTGTGCCGGTGTCAGGTTCAGCCTGGCGCTTTCCGCGCGCAGGAATTTTTCATCGAAGCTGGCATTGTGGGCCGACAAGGCATCGCTGCCGATGAAATCCAGCAATTGCGGCACCACTTCGGCCACGGGCGGCGCCTTGTCGACCATCGCCTGCGTGATGCCCGTCAAGCCCGTGATGAACGAGGGAATGCGCGCATTGCAGTTGATCAGGGTCACGTAACGGTCCGTGATCCGCCCGCCCTCGATGCGCAGCGCCGCCACTTCCGTGATGCGGTCGCCCATGTCGGGCGACAGTCCGGTCGTCTCGAAGTCGATCATGACGATCGGTTTGTCAAACACATTCATGAAGTCAGGCTCTTTCTGCGATGCTGCGGTGGACCAGCTTAGCCGAACTTGCGTACGGCGTCCAGCGCGAGACCTGCGCCAATGCTGCCGAACAAGTCACCCTCGACCTTGCGTGCGGCCGGCACCAGGGCGGCGATCTTTTCGCGCAGCAAGCGCACGCCGCTCGAGCCGCCCGTGAAGAACACGGTGTCGACGGCTTCCGGCGCCACACCCGCGTCGCGCAGCAAACGCAGCACGGTGTCTTCCACGGAGCCGCACAGGTGGCCGATGGCTTCGTCGAACTGCGCGCGTTTGAGCAGCAGGCTTTGCGCGGGCGACAAGCGGTCCAGCTCGAGCTGCACTTCGGCCGCGTCGGACAGGGCGATCTTGCCCTCTTCCACTTTCATGGCCAGCCAGTGGCCGGCGCGCTCGTCGATCAGCTTTTGCAGACGCCCCATCTTGTCTTGCTCGCGCGCATCGCGGCACACATCGGCCAACTGCACCCAGATCTTCTTCGTGTAAGCCAGGTTGATCGTGTGCCACGTCGCCAGATTGAAATAATAGCTGGACGGCACTTCGCTATTGTTGTGCAGGCGGCTGCCATAGCCGAGCAGAGGCATGACGGAAGACAGGCTCAGGTATTTATCGAAATCCGTGCCACCGATATGTACGCCGCCCGTGGCAAGGATATCGTCACGCCGCTCGGCCTTTTTCGCCCGGTCCGGCGACAAGCGGACCAGCGAAAAGTCGGACGTACCACCGCCGATGTCGGCGATCAGCACCAGCTCTTCCTTGGCGATCTGCGACTCGTAGTCAAACGCTGCGGCAATCGGCTCGAACTGGAAGGCGACATCCTTGAAGCCGACGGAGCGCGCCACTTCGGCCAGGGTGTCCTGCGCCAGCTGGTCCGCTTCCGCGTTGTCGTCGATAAAGAAAACGGGACGGCCGAACACGGCGGACGAGAATTCGCGGCCGGCGGACTGCTCGGCGCGGCGTTTCACTTCGCCAATGAATTGCGCCAGCAACATACGGAACGGCAGCGCGCGGCCACCCACTTCCGTCTGGCCATCGATGAGACTGGTACCCAGCAAGCTTTTCAGCGAGCGCATCAAGCGCCCCTCGTAACCGGCCAGATAGCCAGCCAGCGCCGCGCGGCCAAAACTGACTTCCTCGTCTTCCGCATTGAAGAAGACGACGGACGGTAAGGTCGTCTTGCCATCTTCCAGGCCGAGCATGGTGCTCTGCCCGGGACGCGCCCAGCCTACCGTGGAATTTGACGTGCCGAAATCGACGCCGCAAGCATTGGCCATGTCGACCCTTCCCTGAATAAAGGGGCGTTATGTTATCAGAAGGCAGGCCATTGCACCAGCAAAACCCGTTCAGCCCGGTCAACATCACAAGCTTGCTTTGCATCAAGTGCCGGCCGCACGCAAAAGATACTCTTAGGAAATTAACGCCGAGCAACTCGGCCAGCTCCCGGAGACCCATCGTGCCCCATGCTCCCCTGCGCCACCTGTCCGCTGCCTTGCTGGCGGCTTTCCTCGTTTCCCTGGCCGGCTGCGGCGGCGGTTCGGCCGACACCCAGGCCGGCGCCGGTTGCGGGCTGCACAGCACGGCAGGCTGTGGCGGCAGCCCGCCACCCCTCAATCCGCCCGTCACCCCGCCTGTGACGCCACCCGTAATTCCGCCCGTCACGCCGCCCGAGCCGGCCACCCTGGCCAGCGCCGTCAACCTCGTGTTTTCCAGCACGGAACTGGCCTCGGCGGGCCTGGCC
>NZ_LNCE01000011.1:0-21190 GCF_001445815.1 Janthinobacterium sp. Ant5-2-1
CCAGCGCGGCGACGCGCGCTACGCCACGGCCGCCACGAATGCGGGCGTGCGCGTACTGGCCGGCATGCTCGACATCTGGAAACCGTTGACGGAAATCGTCGATGCCGGCGTCTCGGCGCCGGCCGTGGACGGCTTCCCCGCGGTCGTGCCTTCCGCCTGGACGGGCGTGCCCAACGATGGCACGCCGGGCGGCACCATCGTCAATGCCAGCGTGCACAATGCCAACATCGATTTCGTCGTCAAAGCCACGACCAGCCGCACCCCCGCGCAGGAACTGGCCGCCTACCTCGATGACCGCCGCGGCAAGGGCTACAGCATCACCGACGGCATGGGTCCGCTGACGGACGCCTGGCGCAGCGCGGCGCGCCAGACCACCAGCATCACCGACATCGCGCCGGACGCGACAAGCAAACTCTACAACGACAGCGGCAGCAACACGGGCGTGGCGGGCAGCGCCAATGCCGAGTTCGGCAATGTGGTGGGCCTCGTCAACGCCATGGGCAACAATGGCTCGACAGAACCGGCCAAGCGCTTCTACAAATATGCGCGCCCCTTCCGCTGGAGCAGCAACGTGGCCGTGATCCCGGCCCTGCTGCCGGCCCGGAGCGCCACGCCCGCCACCGATGGCGGCTTTACCAGCGGCCACTCGGCCGAAGCCGTGCGCGGCGCGCTGGGCATGGCGTATGCCTTGCCCGAGCGCTACCAGGAAATGGTGGCGCGCGGACTGGAACTGGGTGAAAACCGCATCATCGCCGGCATGCATTCGCCGCTCGACGTGATCAGCGGCCGCGTGCAGGCACAAGCCATCGTCGCCGCCAACCTGCTCGACCCGGCCACGGCCGCCACCAAGGCCGCCGCCGTGACGCAGGCGCACACGACCCTGATGGCGAAAACCGGCACCACGGCCGACACCTTCTACGACTACGCCCATTCGGGCACCGGCGCCAACGACCGCTTTGCGGACTACGCCAGCACCAAGGCCGCCTATATCCGCCGCCTGACCTTCGATTTCGCGCAGACGGGCGCCGCCAATGCGCCGGCCGTCGTGCCGAAAGGCGCGGAAGTGCTGCTGGAAACGCGTTTGCCGTATCTGTCCGATGCGCAGCGCCGCATGGTGCTGAAAACAACGGCCTTGCCATCGGGCTACCCGGTGATGGACGATGCAGAAGGCTGGGGCCGCTTAAACCTGTTTGCCGCCGCCGATGGCTATGCCGTCTTCACGGGCAATGTCGTCATCAGCATGGATGCGGCCAAGGGCGGCTTCTACGCCGTCGACCGCTGGCGCAACGACATCGGCGGCACAGGCAAGCTGAACAAGCAAGGCACGGGCACCCTGAAGCTGGGCGGCAACAATAGCTGGAGCGGCGGCACGCAGCTGGAAGGGGGCCGCCTGGAAGGCTTGTCTGCCACGGCCTTCGGCAAGGGCGACGTGTATGTCAGCGGCGGCACCCTGGTCAGCAATGCCCAGTCCGGCCTGGCGCTGGCCGGCAAGTACACGCAGCTGGCCAACGGCAACCTGGAATTAAAGCTGGGCAGCGGACAGCAAGGCCGCCTGAGCGTGGCCGGCCAGATGACGGTGGCGGGTGGCAGCCTGAAGGTGACGTTCCAGAACGGCTACAAGCCGGCCGCCGGCGACACCCTGACCGTGCTGCAGGCCGCCAGCCTGAAAGGCAAGTTCGACAGCATCACGGTCGATGGTTTCAAGGTGACGCCAACGTACACGGAAACAGGCTTGCAGCTGCGCCTGGATGTATAAGCGACCTACTTGAGGTAACGCTCGAACCAGCCGATGGTACGTTTCTGCAAGTCGCGCTGGTGTTCGGGCTTGCGGAAGGAATGGCCTTCGCCGTCGTAGATGAACAGGCTGGACGGCACGCCCATGGCGCGCAAGCCGTGCCAGAATTCCAGCGACTGGGCGGCCGGCGTTTCCACGTCGCGCTCGCCCACGTAGATCAGGGTCGGCGTCCTGGCCGCCTTGATCGATTCGATCGGCGACGCCTTGCGGTAGACAGCCGGATCGTCATAGGCGGAGGCGCCAAAGAACGGGATCATCCACTGGTTGATCCCGTTCTGTCCGTAATAGCTGATCCAGTTCGACACGCCCGCGCCCGCCACGGCCGCCTTGAAACGGTTGCTGTGCGTGACGCCCCACATGGTCATGAAGCCGCCATACGAATGGCCGATCAGGCCCAGGCGCTGGCCGTCGACGGGCGCCACTGTTTGCACGGCATCGATGCCAGCCAGGATGTCGCGCCAGTCGCCGCCGCCAAAGTCCGCCATGTTAGCGCGCGTAAAAGCCTGGCCCTGGCCAAAGCTGCCGCGCGGATTGGGCAGGAAGACGAAATAGCCTTTTTGCGTCAATTCGTGGATCAGGGTGCCCGCTCCCACGTAACGGGGCGAGGCAGCCGCGCCGGGCCCGCCATGCACGTTGACGACCATCGGGTGGCGCTTGCCGGCGTCCGTCTTCAACGGCCCCAGCAGCCAGCCCTGCACCTTGTATTGTTCGTTGTTCCAGCCCACGTTCTGCACCGTCAGCTGCGGCGCAAAGCCGTCATTGTCGCGCGTGATCTTTTTCAGATGGCCCACCGGCCCCGCCACCAGGTAGGCAGCGTGCGTAAAATCTTCCTGTGCGGCAGCCGCTTGCAAGCCGTCTGCGCTGAACGACAAGCGGCCATCGCTGCCGCTGCTGCTGAGCTCACCGAGCATCACAGGTTGGCTGGGGCCGGTCTGCGCATCGACGGGCACCAGCGCCAGCTGCGAATCGATCAGGGCCGTCGCCAGCAAGCCGGCGCCGCGCCAGACGACGCCATTGAAGGTGCCGCGGTAGTCGGATGTGAGATTGCGCGGCGTGCCGCCGGCCAAGGGCACCGTGTAGATATCGCCGCCGATGGAGCCGAAATCGCTCATCAGCCCGCCGATGAAGACCACCGTCTTGCCATCGGGCGAAACCGAGGGCAGGTTCAGCTGCATGGCCGGTGACGCGATCACGCGCAGGGCACCCGTAGCCGCATCGATATGGCTGAGCTTGGCGACCCACCAGTTGCTGTCGCCATTGCCCTGCGCGCTGGTGGCGACAAAGCCGCGGCCATCGGGCGTCCAGCTGTATTCATACACATAGGTGTCGGCGGGCGACAGCAGACGCGGTTCGCCGCCGCTGGCAGGCACGACGGCGATGCGCTGGGCGTCGTCTTCGCTGCCCACTTCGCCCACCTGGCGCGCGCCCGCCTCGACGGCGCCGGCCAGCTTGCGCGCGCCCACCGTCGCGAGCAAGGCGACCTGCTTGCCGTCCGGCGACCAGCGCGCCGTGCTGGCCACGCCCTTGATGCTGGTCAACATCCGCACTGGCGCCTGCGACAGGGTGGCCAGGTACAGCTGCGCCGTGCCCGCCTTGGCATCGTAGCCGATGAAGGCCAGCTGCCTGCCATCGGGCGACCAGCTGGGCTTGTCGTAGGAACACACGGCACATGGGTCGAATTGCTGCACGATGGCGCCGTTGGCGGCGTCGCGCACGACGATGGCTGCGTGCGGGCGCTGCGCTTGCTCGCCCGCCTTGTTCGATTCGATGGCGGCGACGCGCCGGCCATCGGCGGACAGGGCTACGGCGCGGTAATCGCGCAATGCCGGCCCGGCGGCAGGAGCGGCCTGTACCGTGGCGCCCAGAAGGCTGCTTGCCAGCACGCCGCAGGCGGCCAAATCAGTTATTTTCATCATGTAAATTCCGGTTAGACATAAAAAAAACCGCCGGCAAGCGCGGCGGTTTTGGATGGAACAGACTGCATTAGCGGGCCTTCTTGCCCAGGTGCGAATGCCGCATGCTGTACAGGAAGTAAATGGCCACCGTCACCGTCATCCAGATACTAAACACGACAAACGTCGTATGCGGCAAATCGCGCATGATGTACAGGCAGGCGAGTACGCTCAGGCCAGGAATCACGTATGGTCCGAACGGCACGCTGAAGCCTTCGATGCGGTTGGCGCCCTGTTTGTGGCGCAGCACGGGCACGGCGATCGAGACCACCATGAAGGCCGTCAGGGTACCGATGCTGACCATGTCCCACAGGTAAGTCGCATCGATGGAACCCGCCACCACGGCCACGACGAGGCAAACGATGATGGTATTGCTGACCGGCACCAGGGTGCGCGGGTGGATCTTCTGGAACGATTTCGGGATCAGGCCATCGCGGCTGACGGCAAACAGGATGCGCGTCTGGCCGTAGATCGTCACCAGGGTCACGCTGAAGACGGAAATGACGGCGCCGGCCGACAACACCAGCGCGGGCCAGGTCTTGCCCGTCACGTTTTGCAGGATCACCGCCAGGCCCGCTTCCTGGCCTTCGAACAATTTCGCTTGCTGCGCACCGAGGGCGGCCACGGCCACCAGCAAATAGAACACGGTGACGATCAGCAAGCCATACAGGATGCCGCGCGGCACATTGCGCTTGGGGTCTTTCACTTCGTCGCCCGCCGTGGCCACCGTATCGAGGCCGATGAAGGAGAAGAAGACGGTGCCGGCCGCCGCCGTCACGCCCGTCATGCCGGCAAAGCCCTTGCTATTGTCGGTATTGAAGAAGGGCACGAAGTTGTCCGCATTGAAGCCGGAGAAGGCAATGGCAATGAAGAATACGAGGATGGACAGCTTGATGACGACCATGATGGCGTTCATCAGGGCCGATTCCTTGGCGCCACGCAACAGCAGGAAGCCGCACATGCAGATCAAAAAGATCGGCGGCAAGTTGATGTGGCCGGCATGAAATTCCATGCCGTGCGGGCCGGAAACGATCATCGGCGTGCGCAGCATCTCGGGAATGTGCCAGCCAAACGCATTTTCCAGGAAGTTGTTCAGGTAGGACGACCAGCCGATGGCCACGGCACTGCCCGCCAAGCCGTATTCGAGCAGCAAGCAGGCGGCCATGATGAAGGCAAGAAACTCGCCCACGGTGGCGTAGGCAAACGAATACGAGGAGCCGGAGGCGGGAATACGGAACGACAATTCCGCATAGCACAAGGCCGTCAGGCCGGCCGTGATGGCGGCGATCAGGAAAGACAGGACGACCGAAGGACCCGCCTTGGGAACGGCTTCGACCATGGTAAAGAAAATGCCCGTGCCGATGGTGGCGCCGACGCCGATCATGGTGAGGGAAAACAGGCCGATGGACCGGCTCAAACCACTGCTGCTGAGGCCTTCACCATATTCGACCGTGGTATCGATCGGCTTGGTGCGGCAAATTTTCTGGACCAGGGTTTGGCTCACTAGCATTCCTTTATGAGGCATACGTCTTTCGTATGACGGGTAAAAACAAATAGCGCTCCGGCCCTACCTGGCAGAAAACCGGAAAGATCGCGTCCATTTTAAAAACTAAGCGATTATAGGGCTTTCATCGGCTCAGCTAAACAGAACTTTGATGCAAGGAAACAACGCCAAGCGTGCGCCGCGTAATGCGCATCGGCGCTAGCGGGGCGTGAGATTGCCGAGATGAAAGAAAAAGCGCGCCGCTGCAGGGGCAGGGGCGCGCTTCTGGTTCAGCTCAGTTCAGCTGAATTACTTCTTGCCGTGTGGCACATCGGCCGGCGGCCAGCCTGCTTCGTAGCCTTGCGGCACGTCGTCGCGGCGCTCTTTCGGCGCCAGGCCCAGCGCGTAGTACAGCACCGTCAGCAGGATCAGCCAGGCCGGTCCCACCATCAGGGCGATGCGCGTATCGGGGAAATACGCCATCAGGCCGATCACCAGCGCCAGGAAAGCCAGCGAAATCCAGGAACCGTAGGGCGCGAACGGCATGCGGAAGGCCAGGTTCTTGATTTCCAGCGGTGTCAAGGTCTTGCGGAACTGGATTTGCGTGACGAGGATCACGCCCCAGGTCCAGACGGCGCCGAAGGTGGAAATCGAGGTGACCCAAATAAACACTTTTTCCGGCACCAGGTAGTTCAGCAGCACGCCCAGCAGCAGCGCGAAGACGGACACGAGGATGGCGCGGCGCGGTACGCCGCTGGCCGTGGTTTCCGCAAACGCCTTCGGCGCCTGGCCTTGCAGCGCCAGGTTGTACAGCATGCGGCCCGTGCTGAAGATGCCGCCATTGCACGACGACAAGGCTGCCGTCAGCACGACGAAGTTGATGATGCCGGCGGCCGTCTTGATGCCCAGGCGTTCGAACGTCATGACGAAGGGGCTGCCGGTGGTGCCGATTTCATTCCATGGGTAGATCGACAGGATGACGAACAAGGCGCCGACATAGAAAATCAGAATGCGCCAGAACACGGAATTGATGGCGTCGGGAATCGATTTCTTCGGGTTCGCCGCTTCGCCAGCCGTCAGGCCGATCATTTCCACGCCCAGGTAGGCAAACATCACCATCTGCAACGACATCAGCACGCCCTGCGCGCCATTCGGGAAGAAGCCGCCATGCGTCCACAGGTTCGAGATGCCGATGGCCACGCCGTCGTTGCCCAGACCGAAGATGATCATGCCCGTGCCGCCGACGATCATCAGGATGATGGTGACGACCTTGATCAGGGCGAACCAGAACTCAAACTCGCCGTAGGCTTTCACGGCCAGCAAGTTGATGGCGCCCATGGAACCCAGGGCCGCCAGGGCCCAGATCCAGCGCGGCACGTCGGGGAACCAGATACCCATGTAGATGGCGACGGCGGTAATTTCCGCCACGCACGTGACCAGCCACAGGAACCAGTAGTTCCAGCCCGTCAGATAGCCTTGCAGGGGTCCCAGGTAATCCTGGGCATAGCGGCTGAAGGAGCCGGCGACCGGATTATGCACGGCCATTTCGCCCAGTGCGCGCATGATCATGAAGATGACCGCGCCACCGATGATGTACGACAGCATGATGCCGGGACCGGCCATCTTGATCGCGTTGCCCGAACCCAAAAACAGGCCCACGCCAATCGCGGCGCCCAGCGCCATCAGGCGGATCTGCCGCTCGCCCAGGCCGCGGTGCAAGCCTTGTTCAGTCGTTTTCATTACGTGTCTCCGTTTTTTTCTTGAATACACCGATCCCTCCACCCCAATGGCGGTTCCGCTCTTGCTGGAAAGGAGGAAAAGGCGCGCCGGCGGCAAGCGCCGGCATGCTCAGATGATTAGGCCAGTTCGGCGATCAGCTCGATCTCGACGCAAGCGCCCAGCGGGATTTGCGCCACGCCGAAGGCGGAGCGCGCATGCTTGCCGCTGTCGCCGAAGACTTCGACGAACAGTTCCGAGGCGCCATTGGTCACCAGGTGCTGTTCCGTGAATTCGGAGGTGGAATTGACCAGGCTCATGACCTTGACGATGCGCTTGACCTTGTTCAAGTCGCCGCCGCACGCGTCTTGCAGGGTCGCGATCAGTTCGATGGCGATGCCGCGCGCGGCGATCTTGCCTTCTTCCGTGGTGACGTCCTTGCCCAGTTGGCCAACCCAGACCTTGCCATCCTTCTTGGCCAGGTGCCCGGACAGGAAGACGGTGTTGCCCGTGCGGGCATGCATCACGTAGGCGGCAGCTGGTGCGGCAACGACTGGCAGTTCGATGTTGAGGGCTTTGATTTTTTCGTAAAACGACATGCTATTTCTCCAAGAAAACAATATAAGCGAAACCAAAATTCATGCACGGCAGGGCACGCAGGATGACGCCCTGGCAGCGCGGTAGTGACCGACAACAGTGCCAGATTAAACGTCATCATATTGGTGAACCAGCAGTTTTAGTTCACAAATAGGCCCGGTTATTCAGTGGATTATACCGGCAATCAAACAAAATTCAGCATCGGTTCATGAAGCATGCCCTACAGGCATCGAGCGTGACTTTTTTCATTAAATTGTCACTTGTGCAATGTCAAGCCCTTCGGGTCAAGGTTTATCGCCTTCAGAAATGCCTGGTCGTGCGAAACCACAAGTAACGCGCCCTGATATTGCAGCAGCATCTGCTCCAGCGCCTGCAGGCTGGCCAGGTCCAGATGATTGTCGGGCTCATCTAACAGCAACAGTTGCGGCGGCGCCTGCGCATACAGTTCGGCCGCCAGCGCCACCTTCAGGCGCTCGCCGCCGCTGAGCAGCTGGCTGGGCATGGTGGCGCGCGCGCCGGCAATGCCCAGCAGCGCCAGCCGCGTGCGCAGCTCGCCTTCCGGCACGATGCTGTTGCGTGCCTGCAAGCGCTGCACGGCGCTGCGCTCGCCGTCTTGCAGTCCCGCATGCTGGTCCAGCCAGCCCACCCGTGCATGGCACAGTAGCTCGCCGCCGGCGGGCGCCAGTTGCCCGGCGACCACGCGCAGCAGGGTCGACTTGCCGCTGCCGTTATTGCCCGTCACTGCCAGGCGGCGCGGCCCACTGATGACCAGGCTCACAGGCTGGGCTTGGCCATAGGGCAAGACCAGATCGCGCAATTCCAGGATCAGCTTGCCATTCGGCACGGCACTGTCGGGCGCCAGCAGCAGCCGCTCCATCTCGGGCGCGCAGCGGGCGCTGGCGTCCATCACCCTTTGCTGGCGCGCCTGCTGCGCCTCTTGCGCGCGCAGGCGCAGCTTGCCCTGGCTATCCTGGCTTTTCTCCTTTTTTGCGTCGAGCAGCAGCTTGCTCTGATTGCCTTCGCGGCCGTCCTTTTCACCACGCACCACCCGTTTCTGCTGCCGTTCGGCCTGCTGCTGCGCCTCGCGCTGTTCGCGTTTGGCACCCGCCTTTTCCGCCTGCAGCGCGGCCGCAAAACCGGCCTGTTCCAGCGCGCGTTGCTGCGCATACATCGCGTAATTGCCGCCATAGCTGCGCAAGCCATGGCTCGACAGCTCGACGATTGCATCGACGTGCTCGAGCAAGCCGCGATCATGGCTGACCAGCAGCAAGCCGCCCGGCCAGCGCGCCATCTGCGCCACCAGGCGGGCGCGCTGCTGCACGTCGAGATGGTTGCTCGGTTCATCGAGCACCAGCCAGTCCGCCTGCGACAACCAGGCGCCCTGCAGGGCGACGCGCTGGCGCTCGCCGCCGCTCAGGCTTGCCGTTGGCGTAGCGGCATCCACATGATGCAAATCGAGCGCATCGAGCGCCTGGCGCAAACGGGCGTGGGCATCCCAGCGATCTCCCACGAGAGCGTAATCGGCTTCGTCGACACTGCCTGCCGCGATGCGCGCTAGCGCGGCCAGCAAGTCGTCCATGCCGGCCAAGGCCGCCACGCTGGGATAGCGCTCAGGATCGAGTTCCTGCGCCACGTAATGCACGCTGCCGTCGCAACGCACGGCGCCGGAAGACGGCGGCGCCTGGCCCGCCAGCAGGCGCGCCAGCACGCTCTTGCCCACGCCGTTATCGCCGACGAGGCCGATACGTTGCGGGGCAAAGCCAAATTGCAAATCGGAAAACAGGGCGCGGCCATCGGGCAGCACGAAGGACAGACGGTCGAGTTGTAGTAATGCGGGCATGGATACTCCTTGAGCAAGGCTGGCGAACCCGCGCGGCGCTATGCGCTGTGGCGGGATGGGCGAGGCCGTGCACAGCACGGCAGTATCAATGGCGCATGTCGAAGCGTCCTGGAGAAATGGGGAAGAAGCGTCAGTGTAGCAGAGCCGTTCCCTTAGCGCTGCCCCAGGGTCGTGTCGCCGAACAGGTTCTTGAATTCGCGCGGCTGCGAGCGCCAGTACTGCGGCGGCGCCGACACTTGCGCGCCCAGCTGGGCCGCAGCATGCCAGGGCCAGCGCGGGTCGAACAGGATGGCGCGCGCCAGCGCCACCATGTCGGACTGGCCGTTGGCGATGATGTCTTCCGCCTGCTGCGCTTCCGTGATCAGACCCACGCTGATGGTAGGCAAACCGCTGTCGCGCTTGATGCGTTCGGCGAACGCCACCTGATAGCCCGGGCTCACGGGAATTTGCTGCTGCGGCGAAATGCCGCCGCTGGAGACGTGGATGAAGTCGGCGCCCAGCTGCTTGAGTTCCTGCGCGAAACGCACGCTTTGCTCGATTTCCCAGCCGCCTTCGACCCAGTCGGTGGCGGAAATGCGCACACCCACGGCTACCGAGGCAGGCACGGCGGCGCGCACGGCCTCATACACTTCCAGCGGAAAGCGCATGCGGTTTTCCAGGCTGCCGCCATACGCATCCGTGCGCTGGTTGGCCAGCGGCGACAAAAACTGGTGCAGCAGATAACCGTGCGCCGCATGCAATTCGATGCCTTCGATGCCGAGCGCATGCACGCGCTGGGCGGCCGCGACAAAGGCGCCCTTCACTTGCAGCAAGCCCATCTCGTCGAGCGCGATCGGCACGGTTTCGCCCGGTGCATGGGCGATGGCGGACGGGGCCACCGTTTGCCAGCCGCCTTCGGCCAGGTGCACGCAGGCGCCGCCCTGCCATGGCGCGCGGCTCGACGCCTTGCGTCCCGCATGGCCCAACTGCACCACCAGCGGAATCGGCGCATGGCGGCGGATGGCCTGCACCACCTTGGCCAGCGCAGCCTGATTCGCATCCGACCACAGGCCCAGGTCCTCGGCCGAGATGCGTCCCTCGGGTGAGACAGCCGTCGCTTCCGTCATCAGCAAGCCCGCGCCGGACAGGGCCAGATGGCCCAGGTGGATCATGTGCCAGTCGGTGGCGTTGCCGTTGTCGGCCGAGTACTGGCACATGGGCGCGATGGCGATGCGGTTGGCCACCTGCAGCGGTCCCAGTGCATACGGCGTGAATAGCTGGCTCATGGCGGACTCCGGAAAAGGGGAAGCACCGATTCTACTGTGCTTTGGAAAGCGCGGCTTACACCTGCTTACGTTTGATACAGCGCAAGGGCTAGCCTTGCGCGGGCGGGGCCGCTAATCTGGACACATCAATAACACCCGCAGTACCACCCCAGGAGAACACATGAACACGACGACTACCGCCAGCCGCATCCACCCTTTGATGGCCGGCGCCGCCATTTCCGTGACGGTCCTGTGCCTGGTCGGCGCGGCGTCCATCGCCGGCATCCTGCCCAATTCGCGGGCGAATGTGCCTGCCGTGCCTGCCGACGTGGCCGCCATGACGCCGGCCAGCGCCGCCGCCCTGGCAGCGCCCGTGACTGCGCCGGTGGCCGCGCCTGTCGTCGCACAAGCGGCCCCGGCACCAGCCCCGGCGCCCGTCGTGCACAAGCGCGTCGTGCACCACACGCAAGTGGCGCAAGCGCGCCCTGCCTACAATGACAACAATGATGGCTACCGCGACACGGCCTACCGCGAACCGGCACGCCAGCAGCAGCCAATACCTGCGCCGGCACCGGCACAACCGAACTACGTGGGCATCGGCACGGGCGCCGTCATCGGCGGCTTGATCGGCAATCAGGTAGGTGGCGGCCGCGGCAAGGCGCTGGCAACGGTGGCCGGCGTGATCGGCGGCGGCATGCTGGGCAATGCGGTGCAGAACCAGGTGGAACAACAGCCGCAACGTTAATCGTAAGGACCAAGATAATCGAGCTTACCCACGGTCACGCCATTGTTTCTCAGGATGGCGTGGACCATGGAAACGTGGAAATAGAAGTTCGGCAAGGCAAAGCTGAGCAGGTAGTCATCTCCCGAGAACTTTGTCCCCTCGTCCGTCCAGTTCAGCACGACTTCCTTCTGCGCGCTGCCCGCCATCTGGCCCGCATTCACGCTGTCGATGTAGGCAATGGTGTTGGCGATGCGTTCCTGCAGCTGCTCGAACGACGCTTCGTTATCCTCGAACTTCGGCGCCGGCACGCCGCTCAGGCGTTCGACCGACATCTTCGACGTATCGCTGGCGCGCTGCGCCTGCGCCGTCAAGTCCAGCATGTCGGGCGCCAGCTGCGCGCCCAGCAAAATCTCGGGCACAATGCCGTCTTCCTCCACATGGGCTTGCGCTTTTTCCAGCAGGGCCGAGACGACCCGCAAGCCGCGGATGAAGACGGGAATGGTTGCCTGATACATGGACACGGACATGGCTGACTCCTGATAGTGAACGATGAGCCAGTGTACCCGAGCCACTGTTTTCCGGCAGCGCGCCCGTGTGCGTCAGCGCACCGAGCGGCTCAGTTACTTTTACTCGTCGAGGTTGACCTTGCCGTCCGGTAAATGCGCCGGCTGTTCAACAGACTCCTGCGGCAGTGGCTGCGGCGCCGGCTTGTCCTTGCGCTTGCCAGTGAAAAACTTGACGATCGCCGCGCCGCCGCCCACGACGGCCAGGATCAGCACTTTCTTGAAGGCCAGCAGCAGCGCCAGCAGTTTGCCAAACAGGCCCAGCTTGCTGGCCACGCCACCGGCCACCAGCGCCGCCAGGCCATACTCGGCCACCTTGTCCGTCTTGCTGTCGAAATCCGTGTAGCGGTTACCGTCGGTAAATTCCGTGAACGCCGTCACTTGCTGCATCTCTTTCTTGATCGTCGCGATCTGCTGCATGCTGGCGATCGCATTCAGGTTCAGCACGCCTTCGCGGCCCAACACGCGCACGTTGTAGTTCAACGAGTGCTCGCCGCCATCGACCATCAGATCCTTGGCCCAGTACAGCTTGTGCGTATCCTTGGCATAGCTGGGTTTTTCCGCCCAGCCCATCAGATGAATGCCGGGATAGCCCTGCTTCTTGCGCTCCGCATTGTTTTCCAGCACGGACGCCTGCATATCCTTGAGCAATTCGTCGTACTTGATGCTGTCCGCATCGTCATCCTTGATATGCCCTTCCTTTTCATACGTCACCACCACGCCCCAGCTGTCGCGCTCGAGCACGCTGGTCTTGGCGGGCACGATCATGCCCAGCGACTCCATGCCCGGTGGATTGCCCCAGGCGTCGACCAGCACGCGCTCGGCGTCCGTCGGCGACAAATAGCGGAAGTTGGCGGGTAAATCCAAGGTGGCGATGCCGCCCGGCAAAGTGATCTTGCCGCGCTGCAGGTGCAACTGGGCGAGGAATTGCTCGGCCGTCATTTCCGTTGCGGCAGCCTTCTCTTCGGCAGGGGCGGCAGCCGTCAGGCCGGAGAGGGTCAGGCACAGCAGGGCTGTCAGCAGGCGTTTCAACATGGTCGGTCCAAAAAATTGCAAAGGGTAAATATTTTAAATCAACCGATTGCTTAATGGATAATTATTTCTGTGTAGCATTTTCCATAAAAAAAAGCGCCAGACGGGATATCCCGGCTGGCGCCTGAGGCGATACGATGACTGGATCATCAGGAGACGCGCACCACCATCAGTCCCGCGCGCAAACCCACGCGCACGTCCGGGTTGGGAAACACCACCAGTTCTTCCGCGTGCTGCACCGTGTAGACGTGGTCGCCATCGCTGGCGATCACGGCGTGCTGCGGCAATGAGGTGAAGTTCTGCGTGCTGCGATCAAAAGCCATGCGGAATTCATCGCTGTGCTTGATGATTTCCTGCGCCACCTTGAACACGTGCGGCGCTGCCTTGACAGGCTGCGCAGGCAGGCCGCGCAGCAAGCCGTCGAGCGCCCGCGACACGTCGTCGAACAGGGACAGATCATTCTGCCCCAGGGTGCCGACGCGGCCCAGTTCCACCGTGCTGGCGGCCGCGCCGAAATGCTCGGCCGAATAATAGCTGTACGTGCCGGCCGACTGCGGGTTCATGATGATGGCGCCGATGGCCGCCTGGCCCAGCCAATCGATCAGCTGTGCCTTGGCGTCGTTGGCCACCAGGTCTGGCACGATGGCAAACGTGGGATACACGGAAGGCCGGATGGCCGTGTGCAAATCCAGGTGCCAGCGCACAGATCCCGCCGCTGCAAAGAACGCTGTTGTCGCGGCGATCATTTCATCGGCGCGCGCGCTTTCCGCCGCTTGCGCCAGGCTGCCCCGTACGGGGCGGAACATGCGATTGAGGTCGGCGTCGATAAAACGCTTGCCGGCCCGGATCGCATCGACATTGCCCACGCAGACAAGCAGGTCGACGGCCAGTGCGGACGCATCGCGCGACAAGGCGTTAAGCAGATGCGCCAGCACTTCGATCGGTCCCGTCTCGTCGCCATGCACGCCCACCGAGACGGCCACGCTGGCGCGGCCGGCTCCCGGTTTGACGACTTGCAGCATGCCGGGCGCCGGCAAGGCCACCGTGAAACCGGCGTCCGAAAACAACTGGGCCACGCCGCTGAAATCGGCCTGCGCCAGCGCCTGCACTACCGGCGTTACTACCTGGGTTACTTCTTGCGTCATTACACCGCCGCTTCCGCTGGGGTTTTCGCCGTGATTTTATTCACGGCTTCCGACAAGGTCCACACGTCCAGCATGGCTTGCTCCAGTTCCGTCGCCGCCACATACGCCGACAAGCCCAGCGCGCCCGTCACGGCATCGACAGCCTGGCCCGCATTACCTTGCTCGGCGCGCGCCAGCACCTGCGTCAGCAGACGCTGTTGCGTGCGGCGCAGGGCTTGCTGCGCGTAGTTGCGCAACTGCTCCTGCGACTTGCCTTGCGCGGCCAGCTTCAGGCCACGTTCCAAGGTATCGATGCCTGCCTGGCTGCGCAGGGCCAGGCCCACTTGCAGGAAGGAAGCCAGGTCCATCGAAGCAGGACGCGGCACGGACAGGGCCGGGAACAGGAAGCCGGCGACGACTTCCAGCGCATCGACCGCATCCCACGCCTGCACGAAGGCCGGCGTCAAGCCCGGCACCAGTGCCGCTTCCGACTTGATGCCGACGGCTTTGAGCAGCTCGCGCTTCGATTCCGCGCTAAACAGGCGTGTCAGTTCGGCCAGGCCAGCGCCGCGCAATTGCTCGGCCGGCACGGACAGCACGCCGGCGATCATCGTTTGCTGCAGCACGCGCGTTTGTGCATCGACCTTGATCGACACGTCGCGTGGAATCGTCAAGGCATCCGCATCGAGCGCGTCGAACACGGGCGCCAGGTTCAGCGCCACCCAGGCCTGGCCCCATGCCAGGATCACGGCCGACTCGTCCACGCCGTGTTCCGCCGCCAGGTTGCGGATCATCAGCGGGCCGCAGCGGTTGATCACTTCATTGGCCAGCACGGTCGCCAGGATGGCGTTGGCCAGCGGATGATCGAGCGCCGAACGGGTTTCCACCAGCAAGGACGGGAAGTAAGGCTTGAGCACCGGCTCGGCCCACGTTTCGCCCGTCAACGGCAAGGCGGACAGGATGCGCTTGAAGCGGTTCTTCACGTTGGCGATCACCACCGCCAGTTCCGGCGTCGTCAAGCCACGGTTGTCCAGCTTGCGGCGTGCCAGTTCGGCCACCGACGGCAGTTGCTCCAGTTCGCGCGACAGGGCGCCCTCTTCTTCCAGGCTGGCGATCAGGGCGGCATAGCCATCCTGCACCGCGCTTTCGCTTTGCGCCTGCAACTCGCGCACCAGCAAATGCGTCTGCTGCGTGTTGTCGCGCAAGACCAGGCGTTCGACGTCGTCCGTCATCGCATACAGCTCGCGGTTGCGTTCTTCTTCCGTCAGCTTGCCCGCGTTGACTTCCACGTCCAGCCAGATTTTCACGTTCACTTCATGGTCCGAGCAATCCACGCCAGCCGAATTGTCGATCGCATCGGTGAAGATGCGGCCACCGGCCAGCGCGAATTCGATACGGCCCGCCTGCGTCGCACCGAGGTTGCCGCCTTCGGCCACGACTTTTACGCGCAGCTCATTGCCGCTGACGCGGATGTGGTCATTTGCGCGGTCCTTCACTTGTGCGTGCGTTTCCGTCGAGGCCTTGATGTAGGTGCCGATGCCGCCGTTGTAGAACAGGTCCACGGGCGACTTCAGGATGCGGTGCATCAGTTCTTCCGGCGGCAGCGAGGTTTCCGCGATATCGAGCGCGGCGCGGATTTGCGGCGACAGTTCGATCGTGCGGGCGGAGCGCGGATACACGCCGCCGCCTGCCGAGATCAAGTCCTTGTTGTAGTCGTCCCACGAGGAGCGCGGCAAGGCGAACAGGCGCGCACGTTCCTCGAACGAGACGGCGACGTCCGGTGTCGGGTCGAGGAAGATGTGGCGGTGGTCGAATGCGGCCACCAGTTTCAGCTGGCGCGACAGCAACACGCCATTGCCGAACACGTCGCCCGACATGTCGCCCACGCCGACCATGGTGATCGGGGTGGTGTTCAGGTCGTGGTCCATTTCATAGAAGTGGCGCTTCACGGCTTCGAACGCGCCCTTGGCGGTGATGCCCAGTTTCTTGTGGTCGTAGCCATTCGAGCCGCCCGAAGCGAACGCGTCGCCGAGCCAGAAACCGCGCTGCACGGCGATGCCGTTGGCGATGTCCGAGAACGTGGCCGTGCCCTTGTCGGCGGCCACCACGAGGTATGGATCGGCTTCATCGAAGCACACGGTGTCGACTGGCGGAACGATATTGCCCAGCGAACGGTTGTCCGTTACTTCCAGCAGGCTGGAAATGAACAGGCGGTAGACGGCTTCGCCTTCGGCCGCGATGGTTTCACGCACGGCGTCCTTCGGCATCATCTTGCAGACAAAACCGCCCTTCGCGCCGGCCGGCACGATGACGGCGTTCTTGACCATCTGCGCTTTCACCAGACCCAGCACTTCCGTGCGGTAGTCTTCCATGCGGTCGGACCAGCGCAAGCCGCCACGGGCGACCGGGCCGCCGCGCAGGTGCACGCCTTCGAAGCGACGCGAGAAGACGAAAATCTCGCGGTAAGGACGCGGTTCCGGCACCAGCGCCAGGCTGCTGGTGTCAAACTTGAAGATGATCTTGTCGCCTTGTTGATTGTTCTGGAAGTAGCTGGTGCGCAGGGTGGCGGCCATCAGGTCGGCCAGCGCGCCGAGGATTTCCTCGGTATCGGCATGGTTCACGGAGGGCAGGCCAGCCTTGATGGCGGCGATGCTTTCCAGGGCTTGTGCATGCTGCGCGTCGGACAGCGAAGGATCGAAGCGCTGCAGGAACGCTTCGACCAGGGCTTTGACCTGGGCCGGCTGCTTGCGCAGGCTTTCGGCAATGTAGCGCACCGAGAAGCGGCTGCCCGTCTGGCGCCAGTAGCTGGTGTAGGCGCGCACCAGTTGCACTTCGCGCGTCGACAGGCCGCCTTCGATGACGAGGCCATTCAGGCGGCCATCTTCAGCCGTGTCGTTGAACAGGGAAGCAAACAACTCCTGCGCCACGGCGACGACGGATGGCTGCGCCAGTTTCGCTGCGCTGGCGGCATCGACCGTCAGGCTGGTGACGAAATAGCGCGTGCCGTCGGCCAGCGAAACGGAATACGCCTGTTCACGGTCGATGGCCACGCCCGCGTTGTGCAGGGCCGGCAGGATGGTCGACAGCGGCGGCACCTTGTTGGCCGAATACAGGCGAATCGTGGTGACGGCGCCCGTCTCGATGCGCACGGCCACGTGCGATGGATCCGTATTGCGCAAGATGGTGTCGAGGTCGCGGAAGGCGACGGCCGGTGCCGTGGCGGCCACGTAATCGAGCGGTAACGTGGCGCACAGTTTGCGCAGGCTGGTGCGCAGGGCCACGTCGGGCACGGCGTCGGCCACGGCGGCAAAACCGTTATGCCAGCCGTCGAGCACGCTCAGCAGCGGCTGCTCGATATCCGTTTCCAGGTCCAGCGGGTAGCGGGCGGCATGGGCGATCAGGTAGACGCGCGCCAGGGGACCGTCGGCCACCAGGGTTTGCATGCTCACATGCGTGGCGCCGGAACTGGCTTGCAGGGCTTTTGCCAGGCTCGATGCGACGCTGGCGCTGTAACGCTCGCGCGGCAGGTAGACCAGCACGTTCAGGTGGCGCGCGTACACGTCGCGGCGCGCGAAGACCTTGGTGCGCGGCTGCTTGTATAGCGAGACGACGGAACCGCACACTTGCGCCAGCCAGTCGAGGTCCGCTTCCAGCGCTTCCGTGCGCGGCAAGGACTCAAGGATTTCGCGGAATTTTTCGGCACGGAAGCCTTGCTGGCGCACGCCGGCCAGGCTCAATACCTTGGCCACGCGGCCGCGCGCAAACGGCAGCGCCGCCAGCGGGGTGGAATTGCCGGCACGGGTAAACAGGCCGACGAAGCAATGCTCGCCCAGGATCGCGCCTTGCGCATCCATGTCGCGCACGCCGATGAAGTCGAGCTGCTGGTCGCGGTGCAAGGTGCCTGCCACGTCGGCCTTGACGATGGACAGCGCCGAGTCGCGCTTGGCCAGGGTGTCGAAGTCGCCGGGGATGTTCGCCAGGCAGGTGCCGTAGACCGGGTGCGCCGTATCCTGCAGCACGCCGACGCGGCTAGGAATGTCGCGTTCCAGTTCGCGCACGCCCGGCTTGACGCGATAGTAGGCGTAGCCGAATACTTCAAAGCCGCCGCTGCGGGCCCACTCCAGGAAGGCCGCCACTTCCGCGCCTTCTTCGCCATGCTGCGATGCAGCCGTGGCGACGGCGGCCAGGCGCTCGCTCATGGCGGCGGCATCGCGGCGCACGATGGCGGCGTCGCGCGCGACCGTCTCCAGGGCGGCGACCAGCGCGGCCAGGGCTTCCGGCGCCAGCTCTTCGTCGAGCAGCACCAGCACATACGATTCGAGCGGGTCGCCAGAATGGCGCACCGCTTCGACGCTGCCGTCAGCGGCGCGGCGCACGGGCAGCACGGTATTCATCACGCCGCGCACGGCCAGGTGCTGGCGGCGCATGGCCATGACGATGGAGTCGACCAGGTAAGGCATGTCTTCGTTCAGGATCAGCAAGGCGCTCGCCATGCCGCCACGGCCATCCGCATAACGCAGGGTGGCGATCTGGCAGCCGCTGCCCGTGCGCTTGGCCGCTTGCGTGAAGCCCTCGACCAGCACGGGCGCCAGGCTGTCGGGCGCGATATCGGCCAGATCTTCGGCGTCGAGCGAGTCGAGCCATGCCTGCACCAGCTGCACGACAGGCGCTGCCGCCTTGCCTGCATTGCCAGCCGCGTTAATCAGCTCCAGCGTTTGTGTACGCAAATCTTGTGGCGTGTGATTCATCTTGCATCTCCATTACGGTAATGTGAATGTCCAACGCTGTCGTTCGGGCTTGTGGCTGGGCGGCAGCGGTGTCAAGAGACGGGGGTCGCCCGTCCAATTCTGTCTGTGCTACGGATAGTTGTCTCGGATGTTCTGTGTATTTTTCTATCGCCTACAAGTCGTACAATCCAGGTAAGTTGAGGATGATCGTCAATTCTTCAAGCGCCGCATGCACTTCCAGCGCCAGCTGCGAGTCGGCCAGGTCGCCCGGCTCCAGATGGTCGCGGTAGTGTTTTTCCACCCACTGCACCAGCCGATGGTACAGCGTTTCCGTCATGATCACGCCCTGGTGCATGGCGCGCGCCTCGGTTTCCGTCAGGGCCACGCGCAAACGCAGGCAGGCGGGCCCGCCGCCATTGCGCATGCTCTGGCGCAGGTCGAAATGTATCAGTTCGTCGATCGGTCCACCGCTGGCCACCAGGCCTTCCAGGTAGCGCGACACGGCGCGGTTTTCCTGGCATTCCTGCGGTATCACCAGCGCCATCTTGCCGCCTTCTTTCGTCAGCAACTGGCTGTTGAACAGATAGCTGGTCACCGCATCCTGGATCGGCACCTGGCCCGTGTCCACGCGCAGCGCGTCCAGTTGCGCACCCGTGGCGGCGACGGCGCGGCGCAGCTGCGACAAGCTTGCTTCTTCATCGGCAAACGCCTGCTCGTGATAAAACAGCACATTGCCGTTGCCGACGGCGATGACGTCGTTATGGAACACGCCCTGGTCGATCACGTCCGGGTTCTGCTGCACGTACACGGTGCGCTTCGCGTCCAGGCCATGCAGGCGCGCTACGGCTTGCGACGCTTCCAGGGTCTGGCGCGCCGGGTAGCGCTTCGGCGACGGCGCGGACGGGTCGAACTCCACCCGACCATACACGAACAATTCAACGGATGGCGCGCCGTGGCTCGCGCCCAGGCGCGTGTGGTTGGCCGCGCCCTCGTCGCCAAAGGCCGGTGTCGACGGCAGCGCGTCATGCACGGCGAAGTGCTTGTCGTCGCTGAAAATGGCGCGCAGGCTGCGCGCCGACTGCGCGTGCTCGAAGGCGCGGTGCAGCTTGTTATTCAGGTTGGCGGCCGTGAAATGCACGCGGCCGTCTTGCGTGTCCGCCGACGGGCTGACCGTGGCGGCATTCGCCGTCCACATGGGCGAGGCGGAATACGCGCAGGCCAGAATCACCGGGGATTCCTTGTAGGCGCGCGCCAGCACCTCGGCGTCCGTGCCCGTGAAACCGATGGAGCGCAGCAGGCGGAAATTCGGCCGGTCCTGCGGCGGCAGCAAGGCTTGCGCAAAGCCGCGCGCGGCCAGGGCACGCATCTTGGCCAGGCCCTGCAAGGCGGCCTGCTTCGGATTCGAGGCGCTTTTCACATTGCTGAACGAGGCCACGTTGCCGAACGAGAGTCCGGCATAGTTATGCGATGGGCCGACCAGGCCGTCAAAATTGTATTCGCGCGTGCTGTGCATGGGTATTCCTTATGAAACCTTCTTAAAAATTCAGGCCGGGCGACAGCTTGGCCGGCATTTCCAGCGCGCCGTTCTCGATCGAGGCGACCGGATAGGCGCAGTAATCGGCCGCGTAATAGGCGCTCGGACGGTGGTTGCCCGACTTGCCGATGCCGCCGAACGGCGCCGTGCTGGCCGCGCCCGTGGTCGGACGGTTCCAGTTGACGATACCGGCGCGCGCGCGTACCTGGAAGGTTTGCCACAGGGCCGGATCGTCGGACAACAGCGCTGCTGCCAGGCCGAATTCCGTGGCGTTGGCCACCGTCAGGGCCGCATTGAAATCGGCCACGCGAACCACTTGCAGCAGCGGGCCGAACCACTCTTCGTCGGGAATGCCGGCAGCATTAGTCACGTCGACGATGCCGGCCGTCACAAAGCCCGCATCGGGATTCAACTGGCGCATCTGCAGCAAGGTGGTGCCGCCCTTGGCGACCATGTCCGCCTGCGCCTGCACCAGGCGTTTTGCCACGGCGCTCGATACCACTGGGCCCATGAACGGCTGCGGCTGGGCGTCGGAAGCGCCGATACCCAGTTTTGCGGCCACTTCCACCAGGCGCGCAACGAAGGCGGCGCCAAAGGCGTTATCCTGCACCACCAGGCGGCGCGCGCAGGTGCAGCGCTGGCCGGCCGACACAAAGGCGGAGAAGATCGCGTGGTGCACGGCCGCGTCCACGTCTTTGACGTCCCACACCACTAAAGCGTTGTTGCCGCCCATTTCCAGCGCCAGCATCTTGCCCGGCTGGCCGCCGAACTGGCGGTGCAGGCTGATGCCCGTCTGGCACGAACCCGTAAACAATACGCCGTCGAGATGTGGATTGGCGCCCAGGGCCACGCCCGTGTC
>NZ_LNCE01000110.1:0-9230 GCF_001445815.1 Janthinobacterium sp. Ant5-2-1
CAGCCCTTCGAATCTCACACGCAGGGCGCGAAGGCGCCCTGCTCGCTTCCGCCAGGCAATAAAAAACCGCCCGAAGGCGGTTTCTTTATTTCTTGGCGGAAGCGGTGTAATGCAAATATCTAGGCTTTTTGCGGCTTTCAAGCCGCTATACACCAACCATACCTACCAAGCTACCTACCGGAAAAAATCGCCACAAAGAGTCTTTGTGAGCCTGCACCCCTGGCGATTTTGCTATGCAAATCAAATGCAAGCTGAAATGGCGCGCAGCCGCATGCTCTCTCGCACGCTAGCCGCATGGCCGCGCGCATGGCATCATGCGCACAGAACATTAACTATGGTGACACATGGAGCAATTTCATTTCCTGGTAGGCGAATTCAAAAAGAATAGCCTATTTATCCCTGCCGCCGCCAGCGAGCAGCTGTTTTCCTGGTTCGAGCAGGTGGGCGAGCGCGTCGATCGCTACGGCAGCAAGACCGGCAAGGTCGTCAAGTTTTCGCAAAAAAACTACGAGAAAACCCTGTTCGCAGCTGATGCCGACAGCATCGAATTGTTTTCACCGCGGATCGTACCACCCGGCGATGTAGACGAGTGGGCGAACTGCGACGCTCTTGCCCTGTATTCACATAGCTCTTCGCTGATGCTGGCCATCCACGCCAGCAAGCTGCCGCTGGCGCAGCTATTTCACGGCGCAGAGGGTATACCCGGCTTGCTCGATCATTGCGATTATGTGTACGGCTACAGCGAAACGCTGGGCTATGGCACGGGTTACGCACGCGGATATCTGACGCCCGATGCATCTCATCCGTGGGTAGCTTCTGCAAGGTCCGATCCTGGCAATAATTGGGGTGCTATCAAGCGCAAAGGGCTGCAGTATGAGCACATACGCGATGTATATCCCATCAGTATTTTCACCCAGTCCAGGCTCGACGCGCTGCCGCCAGAGCGTCAACAAGCGTTGCGTAAGGCGATGCAGGCATATGGCAGTAGTAATACGCACGACGGCAAGACACACTGGATTTTAAGCGGCGAGGAACAGGCGGCGGCCCGTAGTGACCTGCAAGCGCGCACCATGCTGGGTTCCCTGATCGACAAGTGACTCTTCATGAGCACCCATCTTCACGTACACAACAGATATCCATGTTTCATGGCTGTTACAAAGCGTTGCACATGTGATGCCTGATGGTAAAAAAGCCCGAGCAGACTCGGGCTTTGGATTGTTTATAACAGTTATTATGACGCTTTGCGGCGCAGCATGAAGCCCAGCAGGCCTAGGCCGGCCAGCAACATGGCATACGTTTCCGGTTCCGGTACGGCGGCGATGTAGGCGTGGTTATCGCTTTCGAACGCGTTCGTGTTCGGCGAGTGGAAGGCGACGGAGGTGAAGCTCGCCCCTTCGCCGGCCCAGGCGTTCACATACAAGCCGACGGACTGGTCGCCATTCGGGCTGACGCCGCCCAGAGCGGCCATTTGCGAACCGGTCAGCATCACCGTGCTGCTGTCGCCCATGGTGAAGACGATGCTGTTGTATGTGTCGGGCGACCCCATATAGAAACCGAAATAGCTGAGCCCGCCACTGAAGGTGGCCATGCCTGGCGTGATCTGGCCATCCGAGACGCCAACGGAATAGAAGGCCGTCAAATCATTCGGCGGTTGCGCGGCATAGCTGGGGTGGTTGCTGGTAAACACTGCACCGGTGTAGTTGCTTGGTAGTAATCCGTCGTTGAAGTTGATCGTCGTGGCGCCTGCGACCGAGGACACAAGGCCTTCTCCTGCCAATACCGTACCGCCGGCAGTGAAGTTGGGAGCGGCGCTGGCGGTACCTGCGGCGACCGTCAGCGTGGCCAAGGCCAGCGTAGTCAAGATTTTCATGTCGAGTCCCTCTGATGAGTATTGTTATATGCAGCGGTAATGGGCATAGATGTGCCCGGCGTGGCGTGGCGTGGCGAGGCGGTGCGGCGTGCGGGGGCGAGGGGCGTCGCATGGTGAAAAAATTTCTTGGAACCAAGCATTACTACATGCAATATTTAAATATAAAAAACACAATTCAGATTGCAAAATAATAATAGGTTTACTTGAGAAATATCAAAGCTGGATCGCTAGAATAAAGCTACTACATTGATAGCTTGTCTTATTGCCGGGATCGACTATGGGGGGCCTCGCCTTAACTTACGGCAAGACCGAACTGGCGGCCAATTTCGACTATCACGCTAGCCCAAAGCATCCACCATCTCTGCCATTTGGGCACAGGTCGATGCGTTGGGTGCTGTCAAGCTTACTCAGTGGAAACCTTGATTAGAACCGAAGCTCGCCCACGGGGCGCGGGGCTAGCGGGCAGCGGTTGGAGGATTTGGGGCGGGCTGGGCCGGTATAGGAAAATGTCAAGTTGACTGAATCTATCTTGGAGGCAAAACAACACTCCTGATGAGCTTCAAAAAAGGGGAGGATGAAATTAAGTGCAATCGCACCTTGCATGCCAATATGGAAATTTTCTTCCTCTAGCTAATCGACATTAATTTAAAAAAAAGCCCCAAAGTAGGGGCACTTTAGGGCTTTAACATAGCAGTACTAACGGGCTACCATTGCTTTATAAATCACATGATGACTAATATCAAGAAAAAAGGTGTCAAAAAATTATCGAACAGTATATTTTAATAATATACACTTGTATGAATGGACGTGAGAAACGTCGCTCGCAGATTTGGCGCGCACTCCTTCAAGATGGGGAACTCTTGTTCTAGCTTGGACTGGCCAGCTTCGCCCCACTCCCGGATAACCGCGAAGCACATCATCTTGCTTTTAGAAAAGAGAGTCTGGCGGTGTTTCAGCGGCCTCATAAGCCTCCTTCGCTCCTGCCCGAGGAGGTAAAGGGTCATACTGCGCGACAAGATGTTCAGCATGATATTGCCGATAAATATCCTTGCCGCTAAGCAGCGAACCTTCCAACCATGCCTTACACTGTTCCTGAGTCAGCATCATGACCATGCGCTTCTCATCATTTGGTTTGTGAAACCGCCGCATTAATGGATACCAGGCCATACGATTCCGACACTCAGGCGCCGACACTCAACAGGCCGAGTATGTCGCCCAAGTCTGCCGGCTTGACCAAATGATGATCGAAGCCCACGGCTTTAGTCTGTATCCGAGTGGCGTCATCACTCCAGGCAGTGAGGGCAATCATTTTAATGTGCTGGAAGCGAGACGCCTGCCGGAGGGTGGAGGCAACCTCCAAGCCGTTCACGCCAGGCATTCCCAAATCAAGGAAAACCACATCAGGGACAAAACTATCGGCCGTCCGCAGTGCCTCAGCCCCGCCATATACGGGGACAGCCTCATGACCACACATCACAAGAAATTCCGCGACAAGATCAGCGGCATCACGATTGTCATCAACAATCATGATTCGCAAGGGGGAAAGTTGGTTTGCCATACAGCACCTGCCGTTCATGAAATGCATCCACATGTAGGGACACATATTGAGCCGGCAAGTTCAAGGCGGCTGAAATTTTGAACAGTCAGGGGCAAGGACTGAGGATGAGATTGCTCGATGGGAATTATACATAAAAGTCAGAAAACATGCATAAAATGAAATAATGTCATTAGTTTCCACTAGCCCAAAACGCACATTAGTTGCTGACTATCCTGCGCTTTTCAATTTCTAAAAATGTTCTAAAATATAAATCCAAAATTAACCACCTAGTAGTCTTTTTTGACGGAGGCGTCAATGGGAAATGACCAAAAAGTACAGCATGGTGAGTATGAGTACCAGATAGTGAGCTACAGGGAAGTGAACGGTATGTATAAGGGTATGGTCCTCCTTACCGCTCATGCAGGAATCCAGTATTCGCCTATTGTTGAAATTCCAACACCAAGCGTGTTCAAGACGGAGCGTGCGGCACAGATCGAAGCCTCGGCGCTAGTCTGCCAACTCATAGAAGCAGGCGCAGTGGCGACACTTGTGCCACAAAATGGCAAGTCCGGTTCCTGGCCGAAGGAGTCTCAGACTATTCTCTAGCGTCAGTTTCTGTTCATGCCCGCACTTCCAGATTAAAAGCAAGAGGTGAAAAATGGATGATATTTTTCTATCATCAAAACCCACGAACGAACGCAGAATTGACACTCTTTCCGAGTCGATCGTCAATTCAGCCATCGATATGGAAGAACGATTAGGATCTCTACATGCCATCCTCTACATGCGTCGTCATAACATTGACATGTCCGTGGCGGTAAGGGTGGTTTTAAGGCGCGCCGAAAGGAGAAACAGCATAGCTTGGTCAACCAGCGAACCTGGCGGCTTTGCTGATTTTGTGGACGTGTCGAATCTTTAACGCTGCAAAAGTGCGAAGGTTTACATTTCGGCTACAAGTATGGCCAGTATGAAATAGGTATGGCTCGTGAGGCCACCATACAGCCCCGTCAGGGCGAAAAAATCCCCCTCCCAACAAGTAATCACAAGCCAGACAAAAATCCGCTCAAAGTGCGTCAAAATGCGTCAAATCGCACGCCCCCTCTTCTCCCCGCCGCGCCAGTCCTCATGCGCCTTCGGCCATGGCGCAAATTTGAGTCAAAAGACCCCTATATAGCGGGCAGGTGTGGAGGGGGGACAACTGCGCGCGCCGGGCCGAAACGGCTCTTTTTCTTGCATCTAGAGCAATATCAGTCGTCGGGACGTGAAAAAGCCGCCTCATGGGCGGCTTGTGTGGTGGCTGGGGCGCTTCGGTGCGGCCGCGCTATCTCAGCCCCGCCCTGCCGGCTATCGCGGCGTGGCGCTCATCCTGGACGGCCGGCGCGGGCCTTGGCCGCCTGCTCCTTTTCGTAATCGTCGCGGCAGTCCACGTTGCAGAACAGCAGCGCGGGCGGCAGCGCCTCGTCGCAGTAGTGGCAGCAGCCATGCGGCGCCAAGGCGGGCCGGCCGCGCACGGCGGCCAGGCCGCGTGCCACCTCGGCAAAGATGATCTTGTCGGTATTGTCCACGTGGTCGCTCATTGCGCGCCCTCCTTGCCCAGGCCCAGGTCATACGGGGCGAACTTCACCACTTCCACGCCGGCCCACTCGTTGATCGCCATGAACTGCGCCTGCAGCGGCACCAGCTCGTTGCGGGCGAAGACGCGCGCGGCTGGCTCGACGGCGCCGAAGCCGCCAGCATTGTTCGGCAGGATGCCCATCAGCTGCGGCGGCACGCGGTGCGCGGCCAGCTGGTCGTCGCGCGTGACGCTCTTGATGTTGAAAAACTCATCCTTGGCGGCCACGTCCGACACCGGCAGAATCTGGATGCCGTCCTTCTTGCCGTTCGGCGCGTACATGAACAGGTTGCGGAAGTTGCCCGGCCCCTTACTGTCGCGCATGGCCTGGCGCAGGTTGTCCACGTCCTGCGTATTCGCTGCGGCATCCGTCATGTAGAACACGAAACCGGCGTGCGAACCGTTCTTGTAGTACTTGCGGCGGAACAGGGTGGCCGCCTCGTTGAGCCAGGCCGATTGCAGGGCGCTCAGGTACTGCGGCACGCCGTACAGCTCCTGATTCACGTCCGGTTCCATCAGGTGGAACACGCGGCCCTTGTCGAATTCATGCACGGCCTGGTAGCCGTTGACGAAGAAATACGTATCAAGATCGACGCCGCGCCGCATGTACTTGGCCAGCGCGTGTTGGTACGCCAGCGCCTTGCCGCTGCGGCTGGGGCGGTCTTCCAAGTAGGCGTTGCCGAAAGTGAGGAAGTCCAGGGCCATGCGCTTGAAGGCGTCGCGCGACAAATACTTGCTGGGGATCAGGGTGGATGCGAGCACGTTGGCCTTGAAGTGGATGGCGCTGCTGTGGTGCACGCCCGCGTTAAACGACTTGGCCAGGCCGGCCAGGTTGACGGGTGGCTCATACCAGTGGCCGTTCTTCCAGCATTCGAAGCAGTCGAGAATGTCGGCGTGCTCGAGCACGGGCGTCGGGTCGCCGAAGGAAAACGCCTCGATGCCGGCGGCGGCCGGCGCCGTGGCCGCTGGTGGTGCGCTCTCGGCCTGCCGGCCGCGCGCGCGCAAGTGTCGTGCTTTGCTCAAGAATAAATCTCCATGAAAGAGTGGTGGTTGTCGGTGGTGCCTTCGAATGGCTCGTGATCGAGGGCGTGCATGCAGGCCCACGCCAGATCGGCGTGGCCGGTTTCGTCGCTGCGGCCGGCGACATAGGTCACGTGCCGCCCGCTGGGGGTGAGGGTCTTGTGGATGGCCATGAAGGACTGCGCGATGTCGGTCCAGCCGGCGTCGAACTCCAGCCGGCCCTTGCTGATGATGTTTTTGGCTTTCAGCACCATGCGGGTTTTCACTTCCGGCGAGTAGTTCAGCGCCGTGACAGCCGGGAAGAAGCCGCGCACAATGGGCAGCACGCCGATGCCCATGCCCGTCGTGTCGATGCCGATGTATTCGACGTTGTAGCGCTGCGTCATCTGGCGGATGGCGTCGGCGTGATCTTCAAAGCTCTGGCCGCGCCACTGGTGGCGCTCCAGAATGCGGAACTTGCCGCCGGCCGTCATGGGCGGTGCCAGCACCACACAGCCGGCGCTGTCGCCGTTCAAGGCCGGGTCGTAGCCGATCCACACGGGCCGGTTGCCGAACGGGCGCAGGCCCAGCATCGGTTTGTAGTCGTCCCACTCCACCCAGGAATCGACCATGCAGCGCTGCAGCTCGGCCAGCGGGAAGACCGAGGCCGAGTCATCGATAAAATTGCACATCAGCAGGTTGTCGAACTGGTCGGGGCTGTATTCGAAGTTGCGCAGCTCGTCGATGTCGAACAGGTTACAGCCGCCGCGCTCGGCGTCCAGAATGGTGACGATCTGGCGCCAAATCTTGTCCTCGCCCGTAAAACCCGACGAGAGGCGGCCATGGCTCACATCGATGTTCACCTGGTCCACCTTGGCGCGGCGCTTGTTGAACAGCTCGCCCGTCCAGAACGGATAAGCCTGGTGCGTGGTCGAAGATGGCGTTGAAAAATACGTCTTACGCCACTTCTTGTGGATGGCCATGCCCGAGGCCACCTTGTTGAGTTCCTGGAAGTTCTGCGTCCAGAAAAATTCGTCAAAGTAAAAATTGCCGTGGTAGCCCTGCGCCGTGCGCGCATTGGTGCCCAAGAAGTACAGATGCGCGCCGTTCGGCAAGACGATGGGATCGCCCGTCAACTCGATGCCGGCCGCCTCGCGCGCGAATTGCACGATGTATTGCTTGAAGACGTGCGCCTGGCTTTTAGAGGCGGACAGGAAGATTTGATTGCGGCCCGTTGCCATCGCGTCGGCCAGCGCCTCGCGGGCGAAGTACCAGGTGGCGCCGATCTGGCGGCTTTTGAGGATGGCGCGCGTGCGCTGGTCGCCGTTGCGATACCAGACCTTTTGATAGTCGAAGAGCGAGTCCTGGAAGGCGTCGAGCAGCTGGATTTTCTGCTCTTCGCTGAAGTCATTGCGCGCCGGCTTCTTCTTCGGCCCCGCGTTGCGGTTCGCCAGTTTCGGGTTGAGGTCGACCTCGTTGCCGCCCGGCTGTTCGTAGCGGCGCACGCGCGCCATCTGCACGATGGTGCGCGCCAGCAGATCAATTTCCTTGTAGTCGCTGCCGCTCTTGACCTCTTTTTCGATCAGCTTGACCAGCCGCAGCTCGGCCGACGCCTCGACGTGCTCGATGGCCTGGGCCTTGTCCCATTCGTCGCGCTCTTTCCAGCTATTGATGGTGCTGCGCTTGATCCCCAGGTGGCGGGCGATGGACGAAATGCGCCAGCCCTTCCAGTACAGGGCGCGCGCGGCACGGCGCGGCTCGGATTCGGGCACGGCCAGTTCGGCGATTTTCTCGTCGACCGTTTGTTCGCTTTTTTTCTCGATTGTCAGCATGCCGCCAGCGTAGGCCGCGCGCGCGCGGAGCGGGGAAAGGCAAAAGTCGCTATGGCCCATAGCAACCCGCACCGCATTGAATCGCAGCGCCAAGACGTTGACCATGGCGGTATCCGATCAACCGAGACACGCCACCATGCCTAAATCCCAATTCTTCCGCGTCGCCACCGAAGGCGCCACCACGGACGGCCGCAACATCGACCGCGCCACCATCGAGCAGATCGCCGCCACCTACAACCCGAAGACCTACGGCGCACGCATCTGGCTGGAACACATCCGGGGTACCCGGCGCGCAAGCGGCGCAAGGAATTCAAGGGAAAGAATGGACGGATCAAGCGGCAGAAGGCGGCCATGTTCGGAAAGATTCGCACCGCCAAACACCTGAAAGTAAAGGCGACCGGTGACCAGATCGAGATCGGCTTCTTTGGCTGGGTGGCGCGCGTGGCGCGGGTGCATCAATTTGGCCAGCCAGACCGCGTTACCAAAAAAGGGCCCGTCTACAAGTACCCGGAGCGGCCGTTTCTGGGTTTGAGTGAACCGGATCGGACGCTGATACGCGAGTCGTTGCTACATCACATAGAAAAAACCGATAGGCATTAATGGAAAATCCAAAGGGACTAGCTATCAAATAAACCAGATCCACATGATGCGGGCCACAGCAAGCCAAAAGCTACTATTCAGGTGAGTGTGACATTGTGTGATTTTCTTCTCTTATCAATCCGCTATGCTCTGACGCTGCTGCCGCCAAGACCTACCGGTTGAACTCGGCGAAATGGGCGTTCAGAATCCCTGATTACTGATTGAAATTCAGACCCTATAAATCTGGCAAAAATAGATACGCCAATAAAATGTGAGATCAAATTTATGAAATTCGAAGTCCCTAATAAAATGACTGGATATTTACCAGAAGTCTTTTCGCTGCTAAGGTCATTAGATGATAAACAGGTGTACGGTCACGAACACCAACTTAGCCATCCGGCAGATGTATTTATATTAACATTTGGAGACGCTATTAGATGTATAAATAGCCTCGCCAAATCGGTTAATGAAATAACAGAAGCTGCGGCATGCGGCGAAAAAATTAAGAGTGATCGTCTTACCGAAATAAGAAACCAAGTTTTTGAACTATTGTTTTATACCGGCAATTTTGTAGAGGGGTGCCAATCAATCATAAAAAGTCTTTTCCCTCGCTCAGACAAAAATTTTACAAAAGTTATTAGAATTTTTAAAGACAATGTCGAAGAGTATATATCACACGCATCTCAACTAATTAACAAAGTCAAGCACCAACATAGAAGACCACGAATCTTCACCTTTACCCACGACAACAAAATTATCATAGGCTATTATTTAGAGGGACTTGTGGCTAAAGGCGTTCTC
>NZ_LNCE01000111.1:0-10707 GCF_001445815.1 Janthinobacterium sp. Ant5-2-1
CAGCGCCGAAGCCGGCGGGCAGGCGCCGGCGGCAGGGCGGCCAGCCGCCGCCCGCCGGCGCCAGGGGTGGCGGGAAATCCACCGGCGCTTGACTTGGGTGAGGCGCTGGACGATGCGCCAGCGGTCGCGCCCGTGCGGCTGCGTATAATCATTCCTTCTCAATCAAGGAGTGACCATGCACGATGCGATGCCCGCACACCCTGTACTCGGTGTGATCGGCCGTTCCGGTAGCGGCAAGACGACCCTGCTGGAATTTGTGGTGAAGGAACTGGCGGCGCGCGGCTTGCGCGTCAACCTGGTCAAGCACAGCCACCATGACCTGGCGCTGGAACCGCCGCAAAAGGACAGTGCCCGCCTGCGCATGGCCGGGGCGGCGGAAGTGCTGGTGGCGTCGCCGTATCGTTTTGCCATCGTGCATGAGCTGCGTGGCGCGCCCGAGCCGAGCCTGGCGCAGCAATTGGCCCGCATGGGGCCGGCAGACCTGACCCTGGTGGAGGGATTCAAGACGGACCCCATCCCCAAGCTGGAAGTGTTCCGCCCGGAAGTGGGGCAGGCGCCCCTGTATCCGCATGACCCGCATGTGATCGCCGTCGCTTCCGACAGTCCGGCGCCGGCTGACCTGCGCGAGGGCGTGCAATGGCTGGACTTGAATGCGCGCGAGCACGTGCTGGCATGGTTGCTGCTGCAGTTGGAAAATAAGCTGGAAAAATAAGCTAAAGGTTTGCCGGCGGCATCCGTTAACAAGGGTAGAACCTCATTGGAGAAACGTATGGACGTCGGAAGCATTGCTCAACTGTCAACCACGATGGCGGAGACAGGCACGCGGCAAGCCGTCGGCTTGACTGTCCTGAAAAAAGCCCAGGATATCCAAAGCTCGACTGCCACTGCCTTGCTGGCAGCGTTGCCGCCAGTACAGTCGGCACCGAGCCTGCCTGCCCACCTCGGTAACCGCATTAATACGACTGCCTGAGCGCGGTCCGCAGCGCCAGCCTGGCGCTCGCTCCAGCTACGCCCACACCACCGTCATCGACGGTGGCGAGTGGGCGTTTTTGTTTGCCTTTCCGCTGTTCTTCCCGGCTCTGTAAAATTGACTGATTGAACATGATTCGCCATGGCACGGCCGATTCAGTAAAATGGCGTCCATCACTTCGGGTTGCCCATCGTGCAGCCAGAGGCGTGCCGTGATTTACGATTACTTTGACCCAAGCAAAAGGAATCCCATGAACAAACGTCAAGCTCTCATCGCCGCCGCCCTCGCGGGCATCTGTGCCGGCACCGCCATCAACGCGGCCGCGCATGATGGCCCCGCTCCCGGCGACAAGGAAAAATGCTATGGCGTGGCCAAGGCGGGGCAGAACGATTGCGCCTCGTCCGATGGCGCGCATTCCTGCGCTGGCCAGGCCGAGGCGGACAACCTGCCCACGGAATGGACCTACGTTGCCAAGGGCACGTGCGAACAGGCGGGCGGCTCCGTCAAACCCATCAAGGCCGGCAAGGCTGCCAAACCGGCCACCCAGCCCTAAGCGTCCGCCGCCTGCCCATGCCGCCGCCCATCCAGGCGCTTGCCGGCGTCGGCCTGCGCGCCGCGCATTACCGCGACTTTCTGGCGCGCCGCCCCAAGGTCGGCTGGCTGGAAGTGCACACTGAAAATTATCTGCAGCCGTCTGGCTGGGACTGGCACGTGCTGCAGACCCTGCGCGAGGATTACCCGATCAGCCTGCATGGCGTAGGCCTGGGCCTGGGCTCCGCGCACGGTTTTTCGGAAGCGCACCTGCGGCGCGTGCGTGCCGTGGTCGAGCGCATCGAGCCGGCCCTCGTGTCGGAACACCTGAGCTGGGGCGCTGTGGCGCAGCGGCAACTCAACGATCTCTTGCCGCTGGCCTTGAATGGCGCCGCCCTGGACTTGCTGTGCGCAAGAGTGGGGCGGGTGCAGGATGTGCTGAAAAGACCGATCTTGCTGGAGAATGTCTCCACTTACCTGCGTTTTGCCGACGATGCCATGAGCGAGGCGCAATTCCTGGCGGAGCTGGCGCGCCGCAGCGGCTGTGGGCTGCTGCTCGATATCAACAACCTGTATGTGAACCAGTGCAACCACGGCGAGGACGCCATGCTTGCCATGCAGTCCATCGCGCCGGGCAGCGTGGGCGAGCTGCACCTGGGCGGCCACTTGCTGACGCCGCACGCCGTGATCGACCACCATGGCGCTACCGTTGCCGAGCCCGTCTGGGAGTTATATGCGGCCGCCTTGCGGCGCTTTGGCGCCGTGCCCACTTTGGTCGAATGGGATACGGACTTGCCGCCGCCCGATATCTTGCTGGGCGAGGCGGACAAGGCGCAGGCCATGCTGGCGCGTCATGCACCGCAGGCACCCTGGCAGGGAGCGGCGCTGCCGCCGCCATCGCCCGTGTCGCTTGACGCGCTGGCGGCCGGCCAGCAAGCGTTTGCCACGGCCTTGCTCGATGCTATGGCGCCCCTGCCATCGTTCGCGGGAGAATCAATACCGCAGCGTTTTTCACTATACCGCGGCAATTTGGGCGCCACGTGGCGCCGTACCCTGGGCCACGCCTACCCCGTCGTGCTGGCGCTGGTGGGCGAGGCATTCTTTGGCGGCCTGGTGCGCGCGTATGGCCGGCGGATGCCATCCGATAGCGCCGATTTGAATCAGTTTGGCGAGCGTTTCGCCGATTTTCTCGCTGTATTCCCGCCCGTGGCGCAGTTGCCCTATCTGCCGGACATGGCGCGCCTGGAATGGGCCGTGCACCTGGCCCATTACGCGGCCGATGCGCAGGGTCTGGCGCCCGAGTCGCTGGCCGCCCTGCATCCTGATCAACTGGAAGCGCGCTGTTTTACCTTGCATCCCGCTTGCGTTTTGCTGGCCTTCAACTGGCAAGTGGCGGCCCTGTGGCAGGCGCATCAGGATGGTGAAGGGCAGGGAATGTTTCCGCAGGATATGCAGGTGGCCAGCTATGCGCTCGTATGCCGGCCGCGCTGGAAAGCGCAGGTGCTGATACTGGATGCGGCTGCGCATGCAGCCTTGCTGGCTTTACAGCAAGATGAGACATTTGGCGCCGCGCTCGATGCGGCGTTCGAACTGGACCCGGCGTTCGACCTGGCCGCACACTTGCGCCAGTGGCTGGCGCATGCGGTGTTGACGGCGTGACTGTCTATTCGAAAGCCCGCAGCAGGCGCGCTTCGCCCGTCTGATCGCGGTACAGGGCATTCGCGGCCAGGGTGGCGTCCATCATGCGCGTCACTTGCTCTTCTTCAAAGCGGGCCAGCTCGGCCGTGGCCGCGACGAGGGCCAGTTCCAGCCGGGCGCGCGCGCTCTGGTACAGGCTGCTGGTGTATTTGTCTGTGTTACGCAGCAATTCTTCCGCGTTTTCTATTACCTGGCGCAAGTCGCCAATCAGGCGTTCCTGGCTGCGCGTACCTTGTTCGGGATGGTCCATGGCGCTTCCCTTCTGCAATCGATATTCATCTGGCAATAACGACGTGTTGCAGCTTGATCCAGGCACCTGGCTGGCATGGGGCTGCTTTCGCGCCCCATGCCGGGGTCACACTGGAGCGACGACCGTGATACGGATATCGCCCACGCTGACGACCTGGCCGGCGCGGATCTTGGCGGTCTTGCGCAATTCCTTCTTGCCATCGACCTTCACCACGCCGCTATCGACCATGACCTTGCCTGCGCCACCGCTGTCGCACAGGCCGACCAGCTTCAACAGCTGGTTCAGCTCGACGAACTCGGATGTTAAATCAAAGCTTACTTTTTGCATTGTATCCCTTATTGCAATGATGTGTTTTCAACACTTGATGACGACCTCAACTAACTCCTAGTTTACCTGAAGCCGCCAGCAATGCAGGGTGGAAGTCAGCTTTTGTTGGGGCGCGTCATCTCCAGGGGCACGATCCACGCGCTGAATTGCTCTTCCGTTACAAAGCCCAGTGCCAGCGCCGCTTCCTTCAAGGTCGTGCCTTCATGCTGGGCCTGCTTGGCGATTTGCGCCGCCTTGTCGTAGCCGATGTGCGGCGCCAGCGCCGTGACCAGCATCAGGGAACGCTCCATCAGTTCGGCGATGCGCTCACGGTTCGGTGCGATGCCGTGGGCGCAATGCTCGTCGAAACTGCGCATGCCGTCGCCCAGCAGGCGCGCGCTTTGCAGGAAGTTGTGCGCAATCAATGGCTTGAAGACATTCAGCTCGAAATTGCCCGAGGCGCCGCCCACCGTGATGGCCACGTCGTTGCCGAACACCTGGCAGCACAGCATGGTCAGCGCTTCGCACTGGGTGGGGTTGACCTTGCCCGGCATGATGGAGCTGCCCGGCTCGTTTTCGGGGATGGTGATTTCGCCGAGGCCGGAGCGGGGGCCGGACGCCATCCAGCGCACGTCGTTGGCGATTTTCATCAGGGCCGTGGCCAGGGTTTTCAGCGCGCCATGGGCGGCAACGAGGGCGTCGTGGGCGGCCAGCGCGGCAAACTTGTTGCTGGCCGTTTCGAACGGCTGGCCCGTCAGACGCGCCAGTTCTTGTGCGATGCGGCCGGCAAATTCCACGTGGGCATTCAAGCCCGTGCCGACGGCCGTGCCGCCGGCGGCCAGCTGCAGCAGCGGCGGCAACGATGCCGTGATGATGTGCTCGGCAAAATCCAGCTGCGCCACGTAGCCGGAAAACTCCTGGCCCAGGGTCAGCGGCGTCGCATCCTGCAAATGGGTGCGGCCGATCTTGACGATGTCGGCAAATTCCGTGGCCTTCGCGTCCAGGGTGGCGCGCAGCTGGCGCAGCGGCGGCAAGACCGTGTTGGCGACGGCCAGGGCGGCCGCCACGTGGATTGCGGTGGGAAAGATGTCGTTCGAGGACTGGCCCAGGTTGACGTCGTCGTTCGGGTGCAGCAGGCGCTCGGCGCCGCGCAGGCCGCCGATCAGCTCGGAGCCGCGGTTGGCCAGCACTTCGTTCATGTTCATATTGCTTTGCGTGCCAGAGCCCGTCTGCCAGACGGCCAGCGGGAATTCTGCGTCGTGCTTGCCGGCCAGTACTTCGTCGGCTGCCTGCGTGATGGCCACGGCTTTCTTGCCATCCAATAGGCCCAGGTCCAGGTTGACGTGGGCGGCCG
Organism: Janthinobacterium sp. Ant5-2-1; assembly: GCF_001445815.1. Lineage (NCBI taxonomy): Bacteria > Pseudomonadati > Pseudomonadota > Betaproteobacteria > Burkholderiales > Oxalobacteraceae > Janthinobacterium > Janthinobacterium sp. Ant5-2-1. The sequence continues at coordinate 5,110 of NZ_LNCE01000111.1, forward strand.
CGCGCTTGACGGTGGCCAGGGCGGCGATCAGTTCGGGCGGCATTTTTTCCGTGGAAATATGGAAGTGCTCGAGCGAGCGCTGCGTTTGCGCTCCCCACAGCCGGTCGGCGGGTACGTCGATCGGGCCGAAACTGTCGCGTTCGATTCTGCTACTCATGACATCCCTTTCATCGATAGAGGTGGATCGAGTGTACTCCAGGCGTCAAAAAGACACAGGATGATGCTGTATTGCATCATTTTTGCCATGGCCCATCTATATTTTTGCGATTTCCTGCCGTTAAAGACAGGCGAGTCCCCATTATTTATCCTGTTATCAAAGCGATCAGTCCATGCAGAGCAGCATTCTTCCCCGTTGGTCCCTGATCGCGTGCGCCGCCGCCAGCCTGGCCTTGCCGCCTGTGATGGCGGCCGAGCTGGGCGAGATGGCGGTGCTGTCGCATGTGGGCCAGCCCCTGCTGGCCGAAATCGAACTGACGGCCCTGGCGCCCGAGGAAGCCAAGGGCGTGGCCGTGCGCCTGGCTTCGCCCGATGTGTACCGGGGCGGCGGCATTGGCATGGACCAGGCCTTGCAAACCTTGACGATCAGTCCGCTGGAACGCGGTGGACGCCAGTATGTGCGTGTGGCTACGCGGCAAGCGATCCAGGCGGGTCACGTGCATTTGTACTTATTGTTGGGCAATGGCAATGGCAATGGCGCCGTCGTGCGCCTGGCTACCTTGTGGCTGACACCGGCGCCGCCCGCCGCCGCCCCCGTCAGTGCGCCAGTCCGGCCTGCCGTTACGGCGGCCATGCCAACGTCGTTGCCGTTGCCGCGTCCTGCCCCCTTGGCGCCGTCGCCCGACGCCGCCGCACTGGCGGCCCGCGCGCGCGCCGAGGGCCTCGTGCGCCCGCCGCGTGTGTTCGTGTCGCCGCCCGCCGCGCCCACTCAGATGGCTCCCGTGTTGCGTCCGCCGCGCCGCGCCACGGCGCCCGTGGCCGCTTGCGCGCCGCAAGCCGATATGGAGCAGGCGCAAGCGTGCATGGCGCTGGATGAGAAAAACACGGCCCTGAATGCAAAGCTCGGAGAATTGGAAGGCAAGCTCGGCGCCTTGCAAAAGGCGCTGGCGCTGCCCGCCACCGTTGCCGCTGCGCCAGTCGCCGCGCCCGCCGAGGCGCAGACGCCCCATGCCAAGCCCAAGCCATTGCACGCGGCGCCAGCCGCTGACAAGGACAAGAAGGCGGGCGGGAACGGCCTGCTGTGGCTCGGTATCGGCACCTTGCTCTTCCTGCTGTTGACGGCGGTCATCGTGTATATCGTGCGCAAACGCAAGCAGGCGACGGGGCCTGGCGCGCCGTCGAAATACTGGGTCTTGCTGCGCAAGCCATTCGGCCGCAAGAAAAAGGATGTGCCCGTACTGACGGAGGCGGTGGAAGAGGGAGCGAGCGAACCGGAGCCGGAGCCGTTCTCGCGATAATTGTGCTGCAAGGCTGCACTACAATTTGATATAAAAAAAGATATTGAAAAAATACATGGAAACGCTGGCCAATCGCGTTGCCTATTTCTTAAAGATGGTGATATGATTAATTCAGTGGACTTGCTCTGCGACAAAACAGCCCCAGCCTGGCGCAGTCACCAACGATAGTGTGGCGCGGCAAACCAGGTGTAGCGTTGCATAAACGCCTGGGTCTGGAAGCGGTTCGCGATGCCGACGATGTGCTCGCGAACGCCGGATGCAACCGGCAGCGAGGCGACGCCAGGAGATACCTGGGGCTCGCCTTCCACATTCCCGCCTCCTTGCTTCCAGGCATGGCGGCAGACGTAAAAAAAGCACCCGCGGGTGCTTTTGTCGTTTCCGGTGCTGCAAGCTTTCTTACATGCGGGCGCGCGAACCCTGCATGGCGTTCGGCAGTTGCGTCATCCACGGTTCCGTGATGGCGCGGATTTCGCGGTCGTTGGCCAGGATTTGCTTGAGCAAGTCGATCTTGCGCAGGCGCGAGGCGCCGGCCAGGGCAGGCACCTTGCCTGTCATGGTCGCGCTGGCGGCGCTGGCACACTGGTTTTCCAGGGTATCCAAGCCATCCCAGTCGCTCGAACGTGCGGCCACGACCATTTTGTTGGTCATTCCTGCAATATTTTCATACATCGAAAGAACGTCGTTGGAGGTCATGAGCACACCCGTAACTAGTGAATGGATTACCGCTTGTCCAGATTAACGGCAGGTTCTAGGGGAACTTGAGGGTATTTTTGAAAAAAAAGTGAAAATAATTTAGATGATTGCTCGGCTGCTGCCGGAATCGCCCGTCAAGCCGCATGCCTGCTGGCGTCGTGGTGACAGGGGAGTGTGTTGCGGCGCCTCAAAACGCGTTATGATTTTGCACACTACTGTCGTTACTTTGCCTGAAAGGATCACCATGCGCGTTGCAACTGCTGCCGCTTCCTCTTTCCACGGTCCCTGGCGCAAGCGCGCCATGGTGCTGGCCCTGTCCGGCATCGCGCTGGCCGGGGGCGCCGTCCACGCGCATGGACAGGAGGCGGCCGCCAGTCCCGCCGCCGCGATGGCGGCGCCCACGGCGGTCTTGCCCGGCGACGATTTCTATGATTACGTGAATGGCGACTGGCTGCGCAACACGGAAATTCCCGCCGACCGCAGCAGCTGGGGTTCGTTCGCCAGTCTCGCCAACGCCACCAACGAGCGCATCATTGCTCTCGTCGAAGGCCTGGCGGCGGCGCCGCAGGCCGATGCCTCGGCGCGCCAGGTCAGCGATTTTTACCGTTCCTGGATGGATGAATCGGCTATCGAAGCGAAAGGCTGGGCGCCGATCAAGCCGCTGTTGAAGAAGATCGATGGCATACGCGACCAGGCAGGACTGGCCCGCGCGCTGGGCGAGAGCCTGCGCGCCGATGTCGATCCGCTCAACGCCACCAATTTTTATACGGAAAACCTGTTCGGCCTGTGGGTGGCGCAAGACTTGAACGACACCACGCGCAATGTGGCTTATCTGCTGCAGGGCGGACTGGGCTTGCCCGACCGCGCCTTCTACCAGAGCGACAGCGCCCGCATGCAGGGCTTGCGTGCGGGCTACCAGGCGCATATCGCCGCCATGCTCAAGCAGGCCGGCTACAGCGATGCGCCGGCCCGCGCCGCGCGCGTGTTTGCGCTGGAGCAGCAAATTGCCGCCAGCCACGCCAGCCGCGAGGATTCAGCCGATGTCGCCAAGGGCAATAACGCGTGGCGCGCCGCCGACTTCGCCAGCAAGGCGCCTGGGCTGGACTGGAAAGCCTTCTTCCAGGCGGCTGGCCTGGGCAAGCAGACGGATTTCATCGTCTGGCACCCGACGGCCATGACGGGCAGCGCCGCACTGGTGGGTAGCGTGCCGTTGGCCACGTGGAAGGATTTCCTGGCTTTCCACGCGATCAACCATTTCAGCACCACCTTGCCGAAGGCGGCCGCCGACCAGCGTTTTGCCTTCTATGGCAGCGCCCTGAGCGGCACGCCGCAGCAGTCGCCGCGCAGCAAGCGCGCGCTGGCCGCGACGAATGCGGCCCTGAGCGACGCCGTCGGCAAGCTGTACGTGGACCGCTATTTCCCGGCTGAGTCGAAAGCCCGCGTGCAAGACATGGTGACGAATATCGTCGCCGCCTTCTCGCGCCGCATCGACAAGCTGGACTGGATGGCGCCCGCCACCAAGGCGCAGGCGCAGGAAAAACTCAAGACCTTGTACGTGGGCGTCGGCTATCCGGAACGCTGGGAAAATTATGCGGGCTTGCGCGTCGTGCGCGGCGATGCGCTGGGCAATGTGCAGCGGGCGGAGCAATTCCATTACCAGCAGGAACTGGCCAAGCTGGGCCAGTCTCCCGACCGCAAGGCCTGGGCCATGCCGGCGCAGCTGGTCAATGCCGTCAACCTGCCGCTGCAAAATGCGCTGAATTTCCCGGCCGCCATCCTGCAGCCGCCGTTCTTCGACCCGCAGGCATCCGACGCGGCCAACTATGGCGGCATCGGCGCCACCATCGGCCACGAGATCAGCCACAGTTTCGACGACCAGGGCGCGCAGTTCGACGCCCAGGGCAAGTTGCGCGACTGGTGGACGCCAGCGGACCTGGCGCATTTCCAGGCTGCCTCGAAGCAACTGGTGGCGCAGTTCGCGGCCTACAAGCCGTTCCCCGACCTGGCCGTGAATGGCCAGCTGACCCTGAGCGAAAACCTGGCCGACCTGGCCGGCGTGGCGGCCGCGCATGACGCGTTCACCCTGTCGCAGCAGGGCAAGCCGGCGCAGGCGGGTGTGGACCGCGATTTCTTCACCGGTTACGGCGTCAGCTGGCGCAGCAAGGCGCGCGAAGCGGCGGCGCGCCAGCAAATCCTCACGGATGGCCACGCGCCGGCGCAATACCGCGCCGCCACCGTGCGCAACCTCGACGCCTGGTACCCGGCCTTCGACGTCAAGCCGGGGCAGCAGCTGTACCTGGCGCCGGAACAGCGCGTGCGCGTCTGGTAGCAAATGGTGACGGTGCCGGCACGCAGCGCGCCGGCACCGTAAAATGGCGGAACATATCGACAGGACCGCCATGAATCCGACCCCACCGCAAGATCAGCAAGACCCCATCCACGCCATCACCGGGCGCACCCTGGCCCATTACGACGCCAGCGCCGAGCAGTTTTTCGAAGGCACGCGCGACCACGACGTCAGCCAGAACATCAGCGCGTTGCTGAACGCCATCGGCAAGCCGGCGCCTTTGGCGATTCTCGACCTCGGTTGCGGCCCGGGCCGCGATCTGAAGGCGTTCACGGCCATGGGCCACCACGCCACCGGTGTCGATGGCTGCCCCCGCTTCGTCGAGATGGCGCGCGCCTACAGCGGCTGCACCGTGTGGCAGCAGGATTTCGTCGACCTCGATTTGCCTGCCGGGCACTTCGACGGCGTATTCGCGAATGCCGTGCTGTTCCACGTGCCCAGCGCTGTTCTGCCCTGCGTGCTGCGCGCTTTGTACGCGTGCCTGAAGGAGGGCGGCGTGCTGTTCAGTTCGAATCCGCGCGGGCAGAACCAGGAAGGCTGGAACGGCGCGCGCTACGGCAGCTACCACGACGAAGCGACGTGGGCCGCGTACGTGCAGGCGGCCGGTTTTACCCTGGTCGAGCAATACTACCGTCCCCCCGGCTTGCCGCGCGAGCAGCAGCCGTGGCTGGCGACGGTATGGCGCAAAGCGGGCTGATTTCGCGTAATTAGCTGATTTTTGGCATGTGTTAGGGACCGTACATAGTTTTTGCAACCTCAAGCGTAGTATGGACACATCGACACGCAGCAAGCAGTTTGCAACAGCGTGTGAGCCGCAGTACCGGCCCTTCGGGGCAGGACAACAGATGTACCAACTACAGTGAGGATTTATCATGAACAAAGATCAAGTCGAAGGTAAACTGAAGGAAGTCGGCGGTAAAATCCAGGAAGCCGCTGGCAAGGTCGTCGGCAGCGAAGAACAGCAAGCCAAGGGCCTGGCAAACCAGGTCGAAGGCAAAGTGCAGAAGAAGGTTGGCGATGTGAAAGACGCGGTGGAAACCGTCACGCGCAAGCCGTAATCTGACGCACGCATAAAAAAACCGACGCCTGTCGCGAGACAGGCGG
>NZ_LNCE01000112.1:0-8631 GCF_001445815.1 Janthinobacterium sp. Ant5-2-1
GGCGCCCGGCTGGAAACGCGCGCCGCCAGCCAGCGGACGGGCTTGCACGGCAGGCAGCGGCTCGCCCGGCTCCAGCGCAGTGGGCGCGATGCGTTCGCGGCGGCTGGCGCGCAGCACCGCCAGGGTCAGCCAGATATTGCCGGCGACGGCAAAGGCCAGCGCCGCCAGCACGAACTGTAAAGTCAGGGCATCCATCAGCCCGCCTTTGCCAGAGTTGCGATGTCGTGCAGGGAAATCACGGCCACGCAGACGATGGCCGCCAGGCCGGCGGCCAACAGGGAGGTGGCGATGGGCAAGGCCGTTTCCTGCGCCAGCGCAAAGTAGCTGCCGTTGATGCCCACCGCCAGCATGTTGCGCAGCAGGTCGTACTGCGACACGGGCCGCGCCGCTTCGCCAAAGCAGCTGCAGCGCACCACGCTGTGCGTAAAGTAGCGCCAGGCCAGGACGCCAGTAAGGGTACTCAGCAGCAAGAGCGACAGCAGCATCGGCAGGTACGTGCCGCCTGCCAGCAGCCAGCCGGCCAGCAGCAGTTCCGCCGCCACCAGGGCTGGCGCAGCGAATTGGGCGGCGGCGGACGGCAGGCCGAACGAGGTGGCCAGGTTGCCGCGAAATTCCCCGTAGCTGCGCAGCTTGCCTACGCTGGCCGCCAGCAGCAGTAAGGCGATGACATAGCGCACGATATCGGACAAAAAGGGGAGAGCTGTCAGCATTGCGTGCTCCACAGCGGCGCAAAGCCGCCCGGACGCTGGCGCCGCAGCTGCACGCCGTCGCGCGAGGCCAGCAGGGCGTCATTCCACGCTTCGTCGGGCGCGCTGCGCAGGGCGCCGCCTATGCTCGATTGCAATTGCGTCGAGATGGCCCAAGCCAGCCGTTCGGCGTGGGCATCGCGCGCCATGTTCAAGCCCAGCTGGGCCAGCTCTTCGCGCGTCAGGGCATAGTTGTGCGAGTGGTAGCCCGTCACCAGTTGCGCGACGATGGCGCGCCGCGCCTCTGGCGTGGCGTCGGGCAATTGCCATGCGATCAATTCCTCGCCGATCTGCGACAGTTCCAGCGTGGTGCGGTAAAAGGCCGTCAGGGAAGGGGGGAAGATGCTGCCGCACAGCAAGGACAGCGATTGCTGGCGCGCCTCGGCCGCATCCACGCCGAACCACTGCTGCGCCATGTCGCCGAACACCTTGATGTCCAAGCTGGAAATGGCGCCGCCGTCGACGCCATCGAGCTGCGGGTCGATGGGCGAGAACAGGGCCAGGTCGCCGGCGATGATTTCATCGGCGCCCAAGGCCAGCAGGGTGGCTGCCGACTGGCAGTGGAAGGGCACGATAAAGCTCAGGTGGCGCGCATGCTGGCGCAGCAGGATGGCGATGCGGCGCGCCGCGTTGACGATGCCGCCGCGGCCGTGCAGCACCACGTCGAGGCGCGCCACAGGGCCGATGCCCTGGCACAGCTCGTACAGGGAGGGCAGCAGTTCCATGTCCAGGTGCGAGGCGGCCAGGACGATGGCGCGGCTGTCGCGCACAAGCTCCAGTTCGCGCAGCTGGACGGGGATCTGGCTCAGTTCTGGCTGCGGCATAACGCTCCTTCGATCAGGGTAGTGGCCACGCTTTCCAGCAGGGGCAAGGCGGGCACCAGTTGTTGCACATACAAAAATTGACCGACAGGATTGTTTTCCAGGAAAACATACTCGCCTTCGGGCGTGACGATGAGGTCCAGTGCGCCATATTCGAGGCCATAGCTGTGCACGAAAGCGAGGCAGCGCTGCCGTATGTCATCCGGCAAGGTCGCGGCTTCATAGCGGATGGGGGCCGACATGTCGCGCGAATCGATGGCCGTGCGCGCATCGTCCTGGGAATACAGGCGTGCGGCAAACAGTTGCTTGCCGATCACGGTGATCCGCAATTCGTATTGCTTGGCGATATATTCCTGGAACTGGCAGCTCAGTTCGCTGACGGCGTCCAGGCTGTCCAGCATGGCATCGTCGACGATGGTGGTGCCGATGCCGGCGCTGACCCTGTCTGCATCTTCGACGGTTTCGGCGGCCAGGCTTGGCGTGGACATGCTCTTGAAAATGATGGGTCCTTTGACGGCCGCGCGGAAAGCGCGCACGTCGTCGGGTACGTTGGTGATCACGGTGGCGGGCACGCGGAAACCCATGCGCGCGGCCCGCGCAAGCTGTTCGCCTTTCCATTGTGCGCCGCGCAGGGCCAGCGGATGGCTGAGCCAGTAGCAATCGAGCCCGTACAGCATGCTGAAGATGGCTTGCTCGGTTTCCAGCTGCGCATAGGCGCGCTCCTGCGGCGTCAGGTCGGCGCTGGCGTAGGCATAGTCGGCCGGCTTGCGCAGCCAGACGGCGCCCACTTGCTGCAGGTCAAGCCAGTCGCCATCGGGCAAGCGGTGCAGGCGCGCGCTGGCGCGGCCGTCCAGCAGGCGCTGGCACAGCTGGTAATCGCGGGGAAAGGCGTCGAGGTCGATACGGAAGGGGACATGGCCGCGGTCGGCCAGTATCTGGGAAACCAGGTCGGCGTGCAAATCGCCGCTATGGCTGATAATTAATACCTTTTTATGCATTCAGGGGCCTGCTGCGAAGGAAAGGCCTTGCCGTGGCAAGGCCTTCAGTTGGCTAAGGTATCAGCAATACACGCCAGTATCGTTGGGCGCAAAGCGCGAACTGTCGCGCAGATTGTAATCTTCCGGATCGCCGTAATACGTGCAGCCGGCCACGGCTACGCCATCGCGCACCTGCCATGGTTGCTTGACTTCCTTGTCTGTTTCCTTTTCCGCCAGTTTGAAAGCAAACAGCTTGGTTTGATTCTGTTTTTGCATTGTCATCCTCTTGTCGTGGTTAAGTGCCGCTTTTTTGAATCTCCAGTGGCGCCGGCTTTTATCGATAAAGAATCGTAAATAATGGTATGTATGCCGCGCGCAGGAATACACTGCGCCGCAATTGGCGCCAATTCATCAAGTCGGGATTGGAATAAAACCCCGCCAGGGGCGAGGTTCCAGGGTGCAGCGAAGATCAGCAATACTGGCCGCTGTCGTTCGGCTTGAGCCGCGAAGAGTCGCGATATTGATCATGGGTGCCAACGGCGGTGCAGCCAGCCACGGCGACGCCGTCGCGCACTTTCCAGGCGGTGGCGGGCGCCGCCTGTTTTTGCACCTGTTTTTCTGCCAGTTTGAACGCGAACAATTTGGTTTGATTTTGCATTGTACTATCCTCTTGTGATGGTTAAGTACTGCCTGTTTTGAGTGCCAGTTGATTTGGCTTTCAAATGCTAATTTTTAAAGAATGCCGCGTCAACCAATAAATTAAAAATTTAAAAAATAAATATCGATCGATATGAATGCCGCACGCACGGGGAAACCGCGCCGCAAATGGTGCAAGCGTGTTTGCATCGGGAATTAAATGAACTTCCCGTCATAAGTTGAATGGATGCGGGTGCGGCGTTCAGCAGAACTGGCCGGTATCGCGGGAATTGATGGTGGAAGAGTAGCGGTATTGGAATCGGTCGACTTCGCTGCAACCGGCGACGGCAACGCCGGTACGTACCTTCCATTCGGTGGGCGGGGTAGGCGGGGTTGATATCTTTTTCTCAGCAAGCTTGAAAGCGAACAATTTTGGTTGGTTTTGCATTGTACTATCCTCTTGTGATGGTTAAGTACGGCTTGAGCTGTTGGCCACGATGAATGGCTTTACGATATTAGCGCCGCAATAATTAAGCGTCAACGTGAAATTGAATTGTGCGCGCGACTGCATTTTTAGAATAATCACCAAATATCACGCAATGTTCCGATATTATTATCAATCGATAAATAATAATTGTGGGATTTAAATATCGGGATGGAGCAAATATTATTGCGCCGCACTATCGCGGTGCATGCGGATGATTATGGCGGGGAATGGATGGCGCTTGCGCGGGGTGGCGCACTATAATGGCGCCTGATTAAGAGAGAGGAGTCGCAGCATGGATATTACCGACAGCCTGCGGCAGCAGGCGTATGTGCAGGCCGCCGCCTTCGTGCGGACCTTGGACGGGCGCGATCCTGTTGCGTTGCAGCGCGACTGGGGCCTGTCGGCGGCCGTGGCCGACGAGATCATCGAGACGCTCGACAGCTATTTTACGGCACGCCAGACGCTATCCCTGGCGCCGCTGGCGCAAGCCTTCGTGCCGGGCAAGGGCGGCCGTCCCGCCGTCGACATGTATGCGACCGATGCCGGACCGCTGGGTATGGAATGCCTGTTGCTGGCCGATGGCAAGCCCGGCGAGGCGATCTTGCACCTGGAAATGTCCGGCCACGATGGCGCGCTGCGCCTCCATTACCACTACATTGGATCCTGAAAGCACCATGACCGCACCGATCAGTGAAACACAACAGCGCATCTGCGACAAATTCGGCCTGCCGGCGCAAGCGCCCGAGCCCATGGTGGCCCTGGCCATCGCCAGCCTGGCGCAGTCGCCCATCTACGGCACGCGCATCGTGCTGCCGGAAAACGGCACCATCAGCTGGTTCATCCACTGCGGCGAACATGACGATGCGCTGGACTTTTACCAGCCCCTGCATGCGGAACACCTGCATGAAATGCTGCCGCAGGTAGTCGATTACCTTGCCTTGCCCAGCGGCGCCAAGTTCATCCTCGACCGGGAAGGGTACGAGGATGTGTGGCTGGACGAGTAACTTTCTGAATGGCAAGATTGTCGTTGACGTTGACAAATAGGTATGGGATGCTGCGGTTCCGTTTTCTCTTGCCGAAAGCTGCATCGTGAAGCCACGCCTCCCGTCTGTCCTGCTCGTCATGGCGCTTGCCGCCATCCCCGCCAGCCATGCGCAGGCGTCCCGTGCCGAACACGATATTGCCGCCTTCGTGCGCAGCGAAATGCAGGAGCGCCAGATTCCAGGGCTGCAACTGGCCGTGATACAGCATGGCAAAATCGTACTGAAGCGCAACTTCGGCCTGGCCAACGTGCAATACCAGGTGCCGGTGACGGACGCCAGCCTGTTTTCCATCAACTCGGCAACGAAAGCGTTTGCTGGTGTCGCCGCGATGCAGCTGGTGCAGGAGGGCAAGGTCGACCTGGCCGCCCCTATCGGCCAGTACCTGACGGGGCTGCCTGTCGCCTGGCAAGCCGTGACGGTGACGCAATTGCTCAACCATACCTCGGGCTTGCCCGACGTGCTCGATCAACGCAGCGGCAAGCTGGTGGGGCCGCAGCCGGATGACGTCGATGCGGCGTGGACAGCCGTGCAGGCGCTGGCCGTGGAAGCCCCGCCAGGCCAGCGCTACCGCTACAACCAGACCAATTACGTGTTGCTGGCGCAATTGATCGAGCGCCAGGGCGGCCAGCCCTTTACCGCCTTCATCCAGCGCCGGCAATTCGACGTGGCGGGCATGCCGCACAGCGGCTTTGGCGACGCGAAGGACGTGGTCGCCAACAAGGCCAGTTCCTACGTGCTGGACCGGGGCGGCAAAGGCTACCGCAACGTGATCGAAGACTTTCCCGTGTTCATGCGCGCCGGGGCCGGCATCAACAGCAATGCGGGTGAACTGGTCAACTGGCTTATCGCGCTGCAGTCGGGACGCTTGCTGGCCCCCGCCGCTGTAGAACGGCTGTGGCAGCCGACCAGCTTGAATGACGGCAAGCCGGCGCCGTGGGCGCTGGGGTGGCCCACCATCGGCCGCGATGGCCACCGCGCCGTGGCCGGCATCGGCGGTGGCCGCTCGGCCTTTTATGTGTATCCGAACGATGGCCTGGCCGTCATTATCCTCAGCAACCTGGCCGGTGGCCAGCCGGAACAGCTGATCGATACCGTCGCCGGCTTTTATCTTCCCGCCCTGCGCCAGCAGCGGGGCGGCGCGTATGCCGCGCACCTGCTGCGCAAGCGGGCGGCCAGCGCCGGTTTCGAGGGGCTGGACCAGAAGCTGGCGGCCATCCTGCGCCAGCACGGCTTGCCAAAGCCCACGGAAGACGACTTGAATGCCTGGGGCTACCGCCTGCTGGGCCGGCAGCAGCCGAAACAGGCCGTCGCCGTCTTCGAGCTTGGCGTGCAACTGTATCCGCAAGGGGCGAATGGCCACGACAGCCTGGCCGAAGCGTACGAGGCGGACGGCGCCAAGGACCTGGCCGCCACGCATTACCGCCGTTCGCTGGAACTGGACCCCGGCAATACGCACGCCGTGGCCCGCTTGCGCGCGCTGGGCGTCGACTAGTTGGCAGCCTTGCCGTGTTCCGCGCCGTGCATGGCCAGATAGGCGGCCAGGTTGTCATCGGCGATGCCCAGCGCGCGCAAGACTTCCCTGGTGAAGGTGACGGGCGCCGTGCCGGGCGCCGTGATGACGCGCTGGTCGGCCACGGCCCACGGCACGTCCTGGTACAGGGCCGCGCCCGCATAGCCCGTATCCGTCAGGTTCTCGGCGCAATTCGAGGTGTGGCGCACGGTGTCGAGCACGCCCGCCTGCGCCAGCACGCGCGTGCCGTCGCAAATGCCGGCCAGCACCACGCCCTTGTCGCGCGCCGCGCGCAGTAGCGGGCCCAGGTCTGGCGCCTTGCCGCTTTGCCAGAAGCTGCCGCCGCATACCATCAGCAAGTCGAGTTCATCGAGATTGACCTCTTCCAGCGCCAGTTGCGGCGTGACCAGCATGCCGCCGGACGAGGTAACGGGCAAGCCGCCCGGCGTGGCGAACTGCGTGTAAAAGCCGTAGTACAGGCGCGCCGTGGAATTGAGCAGGGCGGTTTCCCAATCGGCAAAGTTCTCGGTCAGAATGGTGATGGCACGTGTCATGAAGAAGTCCTGTCGCAAGTGGTGATATCAATAGTACAGGCTGGCTAGCCCGCTGGTGCCGAAATCATAATAAAAAGTACTGACAGTTTCTGTCAGGAGCGCGTGGAAATAATGGTACAAGTTGCAACAGACTGCGCTACAATCGCGGGCCCGTCCGCACGGGCATCTCCTTCCATGCCTGTTACTTGTCGCCTCCATGCTGATTCTGTTTTGCCGTGTCCTGCTCAGCATCGCTGGCCTGCTGGTTTTTTTCCTCTTCGATCAATTAAGCGCGAACGAATGCCTGAAATTGGCCGTCTTGCTGGCGGCCTTCCTGCTGGGCGTGGGCGGCGTACTGCATGTGTGGCGTGGCGGTTCCAGCGCCCGTGCGATTACCGTGCTGCTGCGCGTCGTCGTGCCCGTGTTTTACCTCGACGCCGCCATCAAGGGATTTTTGCGTGGCTATTTTGGCATGCGCCCCAATCCCAATGCGGTTTTGCAAGCCATGTTTGCGACAGATCAAGCCGAAACGGGCGAGTTTTTTCTGCACAACAGCGTCGCCCTGGCGCAATCGGCCGGCGGCTTCCTGCTCGTGACGGCGGCCGTGCTGCTGGCCGACCGCCAGTTGCAGCGCTGGCAAGCGGCGTGCGACGTTGCCGCGCCTGGCCTGGCGCAAAAATGCTTTGCCGCCTGCATGGCGATCTTTCTCGTGCTGCTGCACGTCAACACCACGATGCGGCGCGAAAATCCGGCCCTGTTCTGGCCGCTGCGCTACCAGCAGTACAGCGCGCAGCTGGACGCCATGAAATCGATGCAGCACGCGCTGACGGCGGCCATGGCCGCGCCGCGCGACTGGAACGTGCGCTATGCGGGCGAGGATGCGCGCACCGTCATACTCGTGATCGGCGAGAGCACGAACCGCGCCTCGATGTCGCTGTATGGCTATGCGCGGGCGACTACGCCCCGGCTCGACGCGATGCGCTCGAAGCTGCTGGTATTTAATGACGTGATTTCGCCGGCCGCCAGCACCGTGGAATCGATGATGACGATGCTCACGCCCGCCGATATCGGCAACCCGGACGCGTGGATGGCCAAGCCGAATCTGCTGATGCTGGCCGAGGCGGCCGGCTACAAGACGTTCTGGGTATCGAACCAGACGCGCAACGATGGCTGGATCGGGTTGCTGGCGGGCGAGGCCGATGAAAGCGACTTCATCAACTATGGCACTGGCCGTGGCGAAAACAATTTTGACGGCAACCTGTTCCAGCCGTTCGCCCACGCGCTGCGCGACGAAGCGCCGAAAAAACTCATCGTCGTGCACTTGCTGGGCGCGCATCCCAGCTATGACATGCGCTATCCCCGCCGCTTCGCGCATTTCGACCGGGCGCACGACGCTGTCAGCGCACAGATGGAGCACCAGGGCAGGTCGAGCTGGATACGCAACCAGCGCGACGAGTACGACAACGCCATTCGCTATGGCGATTACGTGCTGGGCACCCTGATCGGCATGGCGGAAAAGGCCAAGACGGATCGCGCGGCCTCGCTGCTGTTCGTATCCGACCATGGGCAGGAAGTGGGCTACAGCCGCAATCATGCGGGTCATTCCGCGTCGGACAAGAGCGGCTATGAAATTCCCATGCTGATCTGGGACAACCGGCAAGCGCCGCAATCGGAGGGGGCGCGCGCCGCGCTGGAAAGCCGGCCGTATCAGACGGACAAACTCGATGCGACCGTGCTGGGCTTGCTGAAGATCGAAACGCGCTATTACGCGGCGCATGACGATATCCTCAGCAGCGCCTTTACGCCCGTGCAGCGCTTCATGAATGGCTTGCGCTACCAGCGCGGCCGCCAATAAAAAGGCCCGGCGCCGCCGCGGGA
>NZ_LNCE01000113.1:0-1529 GCF_001445815.1 Janthinobacterium sp. Ant5-2-1
ATTGGCCTTGGCACACTGGCCGCTGGCATTCTAGGCATTGCTGGCCTAGCCGCAGGTGGGGGGGGGGGTTCTAGCTCTAATAGTTCAGTTCGCGTTCAAGAGCAGGCTCAAGCTTTAGACCTAATTAATATCACATTAAAAAATGGTAATATGAGTAGTTTTCCTGTGTCAGGCTATAATGCGGCCGGCATAACAGGTGTGTCAGCAGATAACGTTAATTTTATAAATGATGCGCTTAATACTAATGCTGCCGGAAATGTGCCACTTCGCACTGCAGCAGAAATTCAAACTATAGTGAATATAAGCAATGCGATTTTCTTTGGCGCTGATGGGATACCTAACGGAGGTGTTTCCCTAACTGCGGCGCAATATAGCGCCATTGGCATAAGTGGTTTAAGTAATGTTGAAGTTTCTCTTTTAAATTCGATTATAGACAGACTTTCTGTTGGTGATGTTAAGACGATTGTGGACATACAAGCTCTCGCTAATGCTATTCATGCTATCTCTACAGGATTAAATGGAGGTGTAACTGCGACCCCGGAGCAATTTAATATACTTGGGATACATGGCGTAACTACAAATAACCTTGATGCAATCTATGCAGGTTTGGCTGAAAGTAGTAAAAACGGTACAGCGATAGGCACAATTTCCGAGCTGTCAACGATAGTAAAAAATATCGTTGATGCCTTTATCGCGATAGGCATAGCGGCTGAAACAAATAATCCTACAATTATTCTTGACGCATCTATATATTCAGCTGCCGGTATTCGTGGGGTAAGTGTAGAAAATGTAGGTGCTATTAATAGTGCTCTTGCGAGTAGTACTGTGGGGGCACCAGCTGTTAACTCATTGGCTGGAATTCAAACGCTGGTTGATGCATATAATGCCGTGTTATCCGGGGCTGGCGGTACAATTAAAGGAAATCTGCAGGCTACAGCACTGCAATTCGCTACTATTGGAGTAACAGGTTTAAATTTCGAAAGTGCAACATTACTTGACTCTATTATTGATGCGCTTCCTAAGGGAGCTGCTGATACTATCCCTAAGATCCAAGTTCTTGCCGATGCTGTTAATGCAATATTTTCTGGCGCTGCTGGAGGGAATGGTCCAACTCTTGCCCAATTAAATGCACTTGGTATCACCGGCGTAACCGAGGCAAATTTGGCTGCCGTTCTTGCTGCTATTCATAATACACCTGATGATGGAAGCGCAGTCGATACGCAGGGAGAATTACAAGCTATTGTGATAAATGTCGTTACAGCCATCAATGCTATTAGTACTGCGGCACAGGCAAATAATACCGCATCACTAACTGAGGCAGTTTATGCAATGGCCGGTGTCAATGGCGTGACTTCGAATAACGTAGCTTTTATTAATAGTGTGCTTGATGGTAGTAATATCGGAAGCGATGCTACCAATACACCGGCAGGTATTCAAACTATTGTAGATGCTTCTAATGCCATCTTGCTTGGCGCTGATGGTATTACCAATGGTAATGCCCAGGCAACGATTGAACAATATAATGCTAT
>NZ_LNCE01000114.1:0-1617 GCF_001445815.1 Janthinobacterium sp. Ant5-2-1
GTTGGCGGCGTTGGCTGCCGCCAGCGCAGCTGCCGCGTCATCGGCTTGCGCCGCCTGCGTGGCTGCCAGGGTAATGGCTGCCGCAACGGCGGCGGCTGCCGCCGCAACATCGGCGTCATGCGCGTTTTGCGCCGCCAACTGGGCTGCCGCTGCCGCGGCGGCGGTGGCGGCGACGTTGGCGTCGGCTGCCAGGGCTGCGTCCAGCGCCGCTTGCGCGCTGGCGGCTGCCGTGGCGGCAGCGGCTGCCGTGGCATCGTCCGCCTGGGCATTGAGGGTGGCGGCCATGGAACTGGCCGCTTGCGCCGCTGCCGCTGCCGCGGCGGCATCGGCGTTTTGCGCCGCGACGGCCGCCGCATGCGCGGCAACCGCATTGGCGGCGGCGGTGGAGGCCGCCGCGTCGTCGGCCTGGGCCGCCGCCAGCGCCGCATGGGCGGCAGCCGCATTGGCGTTGGCCTGGGCCGCGTCATCGGCCGCCCCCTGGGCGGCGATGAGGAGGTTCAGTTTCAGCGTCTTGTCATTGTCGGCATCCGTGGCGTTGATATCGGCCGTCACGGCGGCGGTCAGGTTGGCGATGGCCGCGTTGAGCGCGGCATGGGCGTTGAGGGCTGCCGTATCGGCCAGTTGCGCCGCCAGGGTGGCGGCGGCCGAGAGGGCGGCCGTGTGCGCGGCATTGGCGGCGGCATCGTCGAGGGCCAGCGCCGCGCTGGCTGCCGCCAGTGCGTTGTTGGCCGCCGTGGCAAGGGCTGCCAGGGCGCCATTGGCCACCAGCGCCGCATCGGAAAGGAGCTGTGCCGCTGCTGCGGCGGCCGCCGTGCTCGCCGCCGTGGCGTCGTCTGCCGCAGCGGCATTGGCGGCGGCGAGCGAGGCGCTGGCCGTCAATATCGCCGCGTTGAGGGTGGTCGTGGCGTTGTTCAGGGCCGTTTGTGCGTTGGCCGCTGCCGTGGCTGCCGCGACGGCGAGGCTGTCGTCGTTCAGGGCCTGGTTCAATGCTGCCAGCGCGCTCGCTGCCGTTGCCGCAGTCGTGCCGACGGCGAGATCGGCGGCCTGTGCGGCTTGCGTGGCTGCCAGCGAGATCGACGCCGTGAGGGCGGCGGTGGCAGCGGCGATATCGTCCGCTTGTGCGTGCTGCGTGGCGGCGGCCGAGATGGCGGCCACTGCGGCCGCCGCGGCGGCGGCCGTGTCGGCGGTGGCGGCGGCCACTGCGGCGGCCGTTGCATTGGTGGAGTTCAGCACGGCCGCAGCGGCTGCCGCATCGTCGGCCAGGGCCGCATTCAGGGCAGCCTGCGCATTGTTGGCAATGGTGGCGGCGCTGGCGGCGGCATTGTCGGCAAGTTGTGCCGCTTGTGCGGCCGCTTGCGAGACGTTGGCGACAGTGGCGGCCGTCGCAGCGGCCAGATCGTCGGCGACTGCGGTAGCGGTGGCCGCACTCGCCGCGATGGCGGCAGCGGCCGTGGCGGCTGCATTCGCGTCCGCTTGCAGGGCTGCATTCAGGGCGGCCAGGGCGTTGGCCGCCGTCGCTGCCGTCGCGGCGGCGGCCGTATCGGCTGCCTGCGCCGCCTGGGCCGCTGCCAGCGAGGTGGCGGCCACGCCGGCGGCAGTGGCCGCGAGCGTGTCGTC
>NZ_LNCE01000115.1:0-8385 GCF_001445815.1 Janthinobacterium sp. Ant5-2-1
GCCATGCCGGTACGGGCCTTCATTAAGAATTTCCGTGAAGAATTTGAATATCATATCGAGCACAAGCATTGCTTAGTGCCCGCATATATCTAAGCTGCGTCAGGTAACGATCACCATGGTTGAAATCGAAATAGACGGCAAAAAAGTCGAAGTCCCTGCTGGTAGCATGGTGATGGACGCCGCCAACAAATTGGGAACCTACATTCCGCACTTCTGCTATCACAAGAAATTGTCGATCGCAGCGAACTGCCGCATGTGCCTGGTCGAAGTGGAAAAGGCGCCCAAGCCTTTGCCCGCTTGTGCGACCCCGGTCAGTGCCGGCATGATCGTGCGCTCCGCCAGCGATAAAGCTGTGCAGGCGCAAAAGTCGGTCATGGAATTCTTGCTGATTAACCACCCGCTCGATTGCCCGATCTGCGATCAGGGCGGCGAATGCCAGTTGCAAGACTTGGCAGTGGGCTACGGCAAGAGCGAATCGCGCTACAAGGAAGACAAGCGCGTCGTCACGCCGAAGGAAGCCGGTCCGCTGGTCTCCATGCAGGAAATGTCGCGCTGCATCCAGTGCACCCGCTGCGTACGCTTTGGCCAGGAAGTGGCCGGCGTGATGGAGCTGGGCATGATCGGCCGCGGCGAACATTCGGAAATCGTATCCTTCGTCGGCCAGTCCGTCGACTCGGAACTGTCGGGCAACATGATCGACCTGTGCCCGGTTGGCGCACTGACCTCGAAGCCGTTCCGCTACAGCGCCCGTACGTGGGAACTGTCGCGCCGCAAATCGGTCAGCCCGCATGACGGCCTCGGTTCGAACCTGATCGTGCAAGTGAAAGCTGGCAAGGTCAAGCGCGTGCTGCCGCTGGAAAACGAAGCCGTCAACGAGTGCTGGATCTCGGACAAGGACCGTTTCTCGTACGAAGCGCTGGACAGCGCCGAACGCCTGACGTCCCCGATGCTGAAACAAGGCAACGAGTGGAAAGAAGTCGATTGGCAGACCGCGCTGGAATACGTGGCGCACGGTTTGAAAAACATCAAGCACGAGCATGGCGCAGACGCCATCGCCGCGCTGGCAACGCCGCATTCGACCGTCGAAGAGCTGGTCCTGCTGCAAAAAGTGGCCAACGGTCTCGGTTCCGAGAACGTCGACTTCCGCCTGCGCCAGACCGACTTCGCGCTGGACGCTGGCGTCAAGCCATGGCTGGGCATGCCGATCAACGAATTTGGCCAGATCAAGCGCGCCTTCGTCATCGGCTCGTTCCTGCGCAAGGATCACCCATTGCTGGCCACGCGTTTGCGCGCGTCCGTCAAGGGCGGCGCCAAGCTGTCGATCCTGCACGCCTCCGACGATGATCAGCTGATCACCATCGCCAACAAGATGATTCTAGCGCCAAGCGATTGGCTGGCGGCCTTGTCGGAAGTGGTCGTCGCTGTTGCGAAAGCCAAAGAAATCGCCGCGCCAAGCGGTTTCGAAGCGGTTGCCGCTTCGGATGTGGCAGTGGCCATCGCCGCGAGCCTGATGGCTGGCGACAACGGCGCCGTGCTGCTGGGTAACGCGGCAACGCAACATCCCCAAGCGTCGCAACTGCATGCTGCCGCGCAATGGATCGCCGAACAGACGGGCGCCAAGCTCGGTTACCTGACGGAAGCGGCCAACACGGTTGGCGCGCACCTGGTCGCCAAGCCGCGCGCCAACGTGCAAGCAGCGTTTGCCGTACCGAAGAAAGCCTACGTGCTGCTGCACGCCGAGCCGGAACTCGATGCCGCCAATCCACAAGCGGCCCGCGCCGCCCTGGACGGCGCCGACATGGTCGTGGCCATGTCCGCCTTCAAGCACGGCATGGATTACGCCGATGTCTTGCTGCCGATCGCTCCGTTCGCGGAAACCTCGGGTACCTTCGTGAACTGCGAAGGCCGCGCGCAAAGCTTCAACGGCACCGTGAAACCGCTGGCGGAAACCCGTCCAGCCTGGAAAGTGCTGCGCGTCCTGGGCAACATCCTGGGCCTGGCCGGTTTCGACTACGACACTTCCGAAGCGATCCGCGACGAGGCGTTTGGCGCCGGCGTGACCGATCTGTCGGCACAGCTGAACAACATCGCCAAGAACGCGCCGGAAGCGGCAACGTACGCGCCGGCTTCGCCTGCGCTGCAACGCATCGCCGACGTGCCGATCTACTTTGCCGACGCGCTGGTACGCCGCTCCGAACCGTTGCAACGCACGGTCGATGGCGCCACGCCGCAAGCACACCTGTCCGCCGAACTGGCTGGCAAGCTGGGCATCAAGGCGGGCGACAAGGTCAAAGTGGCGCAAGGCTCCGGCAGCGCCATCCTGGTGGCGGCAATTCACGCCGGCCTGCCAGCCAATGTGGTCAAGGTGTCGGCGGCGCATGCCTCGACGGCTGGCCTGGGCGGCATGTTCGGTGACATCACAGTTGAAACAGCAGAGGGGAAAATCTGATGGCTCTGCCTGAATTTGTAAACGTCATCAACAGCGGCGGCCAGGATTTGCTGGGCGGCTCGTGGCCGTTCTTCTGGACCCTGATCAAGATCCTGTGCGTGCTGCTGCCGCTGATGGGCCTGGTTGCTTACCTGACCTTGTGGGAGCGCAAGCTGATCGGCTGGATCCAGATCCGCGTCGGCCCGAACCGCGTGGGTCCATTGGGCTTGCTGCAGCCGATCGCCGATGCGCTGAAACTCTTGTTCAAAGAGATCATCATCCCGTCCAAGGCCGCCAAGGGCCTGTTCGTGATCGGCCCGATCATGACCATCATGCCGGCCCTGGCCGCCTGGTCGGTCGTGCCGTTCGGTCCGCAAGCCGTGCTGGCCAACGTCAACGCGGGCTTGCTGATGCTGCTGGCGATTACCTCGATGGAAGTCTACGGCATCATCATCGCCGGCTGGGCCTCGAACTCGAAGTACTCGTTCATGGGCGCCATGCGCGCTTCGGCGCAGATGATTTCGTATGAAATCCCGATGGGCTTCGTGATGGTCATCGTGCTGATGGTCTCGGGCAGCCTGAACTTCATCGACATCGTCGGCGGCCAGCAAATCGGCTACTTCGCCGACAAGGGCGTGAACTTCCTGTCGTGGAACTGGCTGCCGCTGCTGCCGATGTTCGTCATCTACATGGTGTCGGGCCTGGCTGAAGCCAACCGTCACCCGTTCGACGTCGTCGAAGGCGAGTCGGAAATCGTTGCCGGCCACATGGTCGAGTACTCGGGCATGGCCTACGCCATGTTCATGCTGGCCGAATACGCCAACATGATCCTGATCGGCGCGCTGACTTCGCTCATGTTCCTCGGTGGCTGGTCCGCACCATTTGCCTTCCTCGAGTTCTGGGGTGGTTTCGGCGGCTTCTTCTGGCTGTTCGCCAAGACCTTCTTCATCGTGTCGGTGTTCATCTGGGTGCGCGGTACTTTCCCACGCTACCGTTATGACCAGATCATGCGCCTCGGCTGGAAAGTGTTTATCCCGTTGACGCTGGTCTACCTGGTCTTCGTCGCTGCCTGGATGCAGACATCCTGGAATATTTGGAAGTAAGAGAGTGCATACGAATGGATAAGGTAAAAGATTTCTTCAGCAGCCTCTTGTTAGGCGAGCTGATCAAGGGCATGGCGCTGACAGGCAAGTACATGTTTTCGCGCAAGATCACGGTGCAATTCCCGGAAGAGAAGACACCGATCTCGCCGCGTTTCCGTGGCTTGCACGCGCTGCGCCGCTACCCGAACGGCGAGGAACGTTGCATCGCCTGCAAACTGTGCGAAGCGGTTTGCCCGGCGATGGCCATCACGATCGAATCGGAACAGCGTGACGACGGTTCGCGCCGCACCACGCGTTACGATATTGACTTGACCAAGTGCATCTTCTGCGGTTTCTGCGAAGAGTCCTGCCCGGTCGATTCGATCGTCGAGACGCAAATCCTGGAATACCACGGCGAGAAACGCGGGGATTTGTATTACACGAAAGAGATGTTGCTGGCCGTAGGTGATCGTTATGAAAATGACATTGCCGCTGCGCGCGCCGCCGACGCACCTTATCGCTGATGGATGCGCCGTAGCCATTGGCTGCGGCGCGCCCCTCGTTCATCTGTACGTCTATTGGGTTTTTTATGGACTTTAAAACAATTTTGTTTTACGCCTTCGCGCTGATCTTGATTCTGGCAGCGACGCGCGTCATCACGGCCCGTAATCCGGTCCACGCAGTACTGTTCCTGGTACTGTCCTTCTTTTCCGCGGCGGGCATCTGGATGCTGCTGCAAGCTGAATTCCTGGCCATCGTGCTGGTATTGGTGTACGTCGGCGCCGTGATGGTGCTGTTCCTCTTCGTGGTCATGATGCTCGATATCAATATCGACCGCATGCGCGAAGGCTTCTGGGGCTATCTGCCTTTGTCGGTGACGGTGGGCGTGATCATCGTGCTGGAAATGGCTGCTGTCCTGTGGCACGGTTTCCGCAACTTTGCGCCTAGCATCGCTCCGGTCAACGTCAACCTGGGCGGCACCAAGGAACTGGGCCTGCTGATCTACACGAAATACGTGTTCGCCTTCGAGATCGCCGCCGTCGTGCTGCTGGTGGCCATCGTTGCCGCGGTCGCGCTGACCCTGCGCAAACGCAAGGACACCAAGCATTTTGCTCCGGGCGATGCCGTGCGCGTCAAGCGCAACGACCGCCTGAAGATCATCAAGATGGACGCGGTTGTCGAGCGTCCTGCGGCTGAGCCGGAAGTTAAGGAGGCACCATGACATTATCGCTCACACATTTTTTGGTCCTGGGCGCGATCCTGTTCGCAATCTCGATCGTCGGTATTTTCCTGAACCGCAAGAACATCATCGTATTGCTGATGGCAATCGAATTGATGCTGCTGGCGGTGAATATGAATTTCATCGCGTTCTCCCATTTCATGGGCGACGCGGCCGGTCAGATCTTCGTTTTCTTCATCCTGACGGTTGCCGCCGCTGAGTCGGCTATCGGTCTGGCTATTCTGGTGGTGATGTTCCGTAATCTGGATACCATCAACGTCGAAGACCTGGACAGCCTCAAAGGCTGATGTTTTTCAGACTCGATCTCTCGAATAATAACGATTAAGGTTCATCATGGCGGGGCAACTCCTCAACCCTAACCTCCTTCTTGCCGTACCGCTGGCGCCGCTGGCCGGTGCCGCGATTGCAGGCTTGCTTGGCACCCAGTTCCTGGGTAATTTGGTCGGACGCAAGACGTCGCATACCGCGACGATCCTGGGCGTACTGATTGCGTTCATCCTGTCCGTGCAGACACTGCTGGCAGTGATGGATGGCGCGACATTCAATGGCACGATCTATAACTGGATGACGATCGGCACCCTGAAGATGGAAGTGGGCTTCCAGATCGATTCGCTGTCGGCGATGATGATGTGCGTGGTCACCTTCGTCTCCCTGATGGTGCACATCTACACGATCGGCTACATGAAGGACGACGAAGGCTACAACCGCTTCTTCGCCTACATCTCTCTGTTCACGTTCTCGATGCTGATGCTGGTCATGGCCAACAACTTCCTGCAACTGTTCTTCGGTTGGGAAGCCGTGGGCCTGGTCTCTTACCTGCTGATCGGTTTCTGGTACCAGCGTCCGACGGCCATCGTGGCCAACATGAAGGCGTTCCTCGTCAACCGCGTGGGCGACTTCGGCTTCATCCTGGGCATCGGCTTGCTGCTGGCTTACGCCGGCACCATGAACTACCAGGAAGTGTTCGCCAAGAAAGACGAACTGGCGCTGTTGAGCCTGCCAGGTACCGACTGGGCCCTGCTGACCGTTGCCTGCATCTGCCTGTTCATCGGCGCGATGGGCAAATCGGCGCAGTTCCCGCTGCACGTGTGGCTGCCTGATTCGATGGAAGGTCCTACCCCGATCTCGGCACTGATTCACGCCGCGACGATGGTGACGGCCGGTATCTTCATGGTCTCGCGCATGTCGCCGCTGTTCGAACTGTCCGACACGGCGCTGTCCTTCATCCTGGTGATCGGCTCCATCACGGCGCTGTTCATGGGCTTCCTGGGCATCATCCAGAACGACATCAAGCGCGTCGTCGCTTACTCGACCCTGTCGCAGCTCGGTTACATGACCGTGGCGCTCGGTTCGTCCGCATACTCTGTGGCCGTGTTCCACCTGATGACGCACGCATTCTTCAAGGCACTGCTGTTCCTGGGCGCCGGTTCCGTCATCATCGGCATGCACCACGATCAAGATATCCGCAACATGGGCGGCCTGCGCAAGTACATGCCGATCACGTGGATCACGTCGCTGGTCGGGTCGCTGGCCCTGATCGGCACGCCGCTGTTCTCCGGTTTCTACTCGAAAGACAGCATCATCGAAGCCGTCGAAGCGACGCATATCTGGGGCGCTGGCTTTGCCCAGTTCGCCGTGCTGGCTGGCGTGTTCGTCACCGCGTTCTACTCGTTCCGCATGTACTTCCTCGTCTTCCACGGCAAGGAACGTTTCGGCCAGGCGCATGCGCACGGTCAGGACGACCATCACGCACCGAAAGCGGCCCATGGCGCGCACGGCGATGCACATGACGACCACCATGACGAAGAGGAAGACGACCACGCGCACCACGGTCTGGAACCTGGCCAGAAGCCGCACGAGTCCCCATTCGTCGTCTGGTTCCCGCTGGTGATGCTGGCGATCCCGTCGCTGATCATCGGTTACCTGACGATCGGCCCGATGCTGCATGGCGATTTCTTCAAGGGCGTGATTTTCGTCGGCGAAAACCATCCAGCAATGGAAGAGTTGTCGCATGAATTCCACGGCGCGATGGCGATGGCGATCCACGGCCTGTCGACGGCACCGTTCTGGCTGGCATTGTCCGGCGTGGTGGCAGCCTACTACTGCTACATGGTCAACCCGCGTGT
This sequence comes from Janthinobacterium sp. Ant5-2-1, assembly GCF_001445815.1. Classification (NCBI taxonomy): domain Bacteria; kingdom Pseudomonadati; phylum Pseudomonadota; class Betaproteobacteria; order Burkholderiales; family Oxalobacteraceae; genus Janthinobacterium; species Janthinobacterium sp. Ant5-2-1. The sequence goes on from NZ_LNCE01000115.1 coordinate 6,877, forward strand.
ACCGGCCTGGTTCTTTGCCAAGTTCCACGCGATCCACACCCTGCTGGACAACAAGTACTACATGGACAAGTTCAATGAAGTCGTGTTCGCCGGCGGTGCCCGCTTGCTGGGTAATGGCCTGTGGAACTTCGGTGACAAGAAGCTGATCGACGGTTTCGTCGTCAATGGTAGCGCCAAGGTCGTCGCCTGGCTGTCCTCGCTGTCGCGAGTGCTGCAGACCGGCTACATCTATCACTATGCATTCGTGATGATCCTGGGCGTGCTGGGCTTCCTGATCTATTTCCTGCCATTCTGGCCCGCTAAGTAAGCTGACCTGATAAAAGAATACTGAGAACCATGATGCAGTCTACGATTTCTACATTACCTCCTTACCTGAGTCTGTCGATCTGGGTGCCGATCATTTGCGGCGTCCTGATCCTGGCTCTCGGCCGTGACAGCAAAGCGGGCTTTACCCGCTGGCTGTCGCTGGCTGGCGCCGTGCTCAGCATGCTGTGCACCTTGCCGCTGATCCAGCATTTCGACAACGCCGCACACGGCATGCAATTCGTCGAAAAAGCACCGTGGATAGCAACCTTCAATATCTGGTACTCGCTGGGTATCGACGGCCTGTCGCTGTGGTTCGTGCCACTGACGGCCTTCATCACCGTCATCGTCGTCATTTCGGCCTGGCAAGTGATCGAGAAGCGCATCGCCCAGTACATGGGCTCGTTCCTGATCCTGTCGGGTCTGATGATCGGCGTGTTCTGCGCGCTGGACGGCTTGCTGTTCTACTTCTTCTTTGAAGCAACCCTGATCCCGATGTTCATCATCATCGGTATCTGGGGCGGTTCGAACCGCGTGTACGCGTCGTTCAAGTTCTTCCTGTACACCTTCTTCGGTTCGCTGCTGACCCTGGTTGCCATCATTTACCTGCGCAATGTGTCGGGCACCTTCGACATCCTGGCCTGGCATGCGTTCAAGCTGACGATGAATGAACAGATCTTCATCTTCCTGGCCTTCCTGATGGCGTTTGCCGTCAAGGTGCCGATGTTCCCCGTCCACACGTGGTTGCCGGACGTCCACGTGGAAGCGCCTACGGGCGGTTCCGCCGTGCTGGCCGCCATCATGCTGAAACTGGGCGCGTATGGCTTCCTGCGTTTTTCGCTGCCGATCACGCCTGACGCCAGCCACTACCTGTCGGGCTTCATGATCACCTTGTCGCTGATCGCCGTCATCTACATCGGTCTGGTTGCCCTGGTGCAAACCGACATGAAAAAACTGGTCGCCTATTCGTCGATCGCGCACATGGGTTTTGTGACCCTGGGCTTCTTCATGTTCAACGACATTTCGGTGCAGGGCGGTATCGTGCAGATGGTCTCGCACGGCTTCATCTCCGGCGCGATGTTCCTGTGCATCGGCGTGCTGTATGACCGCATGCATACCCGCAACATCGCCGACTACGGCGGCGTCGTGAACCGCATGCCGAAATTTGCCGCCTTCTTCGTGCTGTTCTCGATGGCCAACTGCGGT
>NZ_LNCE01000116.1:0-4473 GCF_001445815.1 Janthinobacterium sp. Ant5-2-1
TAGCAAGTTGGTCCCACCCCTTCCCATCCCGAACAGGACCGTGAAACAACTTTGCGCCGATGATAGTGCTGCAACCAGTGTGAAAGTAGGTTATCGTCAGGCTTGTTATTCGCAGTAGAGAAAAACCCCGCCAGCCATGGTGGGGTTTTTTTTCGTCTGGTGGTTTGTCGCGGTGCACCCGATTCGTGCATGGTGTGGTGCAGAAAGTCAGGCACTGCTCAAAAACTATGCAGAAATAGGGGCTTTGCAGATCGTATGCAGGCTTTGTATGCAGGCACGGAAACTGCTCAAGGATTATGGCGCGCTGTTCATCATGGGATAGCACGCTCCATCCCACCTTGAGGAGTTGTCATGAACCGTCGTTCGATCCTGTTGTCGCTGATCTTGTCCGCCACCGCACTTGCTGCACCGCTGACCCATGCCGAGGCGCTCGACGATATTCTCAAGGCCAAGGTCTTGCGCGTGGCCGTGCCCCAGGATTTTCCGCCTTTCGGATCGGTCGGCCCTGACATGAAACCCGTTGGCTACGACATTGACGTGGCCGCACTGCTGGCCAAAGGCCTGGGTGTCAAGCTGGAACTGGTGCCCGTGACCAGCGCCAATCGCATTCCTTACCTCAATACCAAAAAAGTCGACCTGGTCATTTCCAGTCTCGGTAAAAACCCGGAGCGTGAAAAAGTCATCGATTTCAGCGCAGCGTATGCGCCATTCTTCAGCGGCGTGTTCGGTGGTGCGGATCAGGCGATCAGCAAGGCCGAGCAACTGGCAGGTAAAACAGTGGGCGTCACCCGCGGCGCCGTGGAAGATCTTGAGCTGAGCAAGATTGCGCCGGCCAATACCACCATCAAGCGTTTTGAAGATAATAATGCGACCATTTCCGCTTTCCTGTCCGGCCAGGTGCCCTTGATTGCCACTGGCAACGTGGTGGCTGGCGCAATTGTCGAAAAACAGCCTGCCAAAAAACTCGAATTCAAATTCTTTATCAAGAATTCTCCCTGCTACGTCGGCATCAATAAAAGCGAACCGAAGTTACTGGCGCAAATCAATGCCATCCTGGCCAAGTCGAAAGAAGACGGCAGCCTCAATACCATCGCCCAGAAATGGCTGAAAACAACGCGCCCTGTCACCGCCCTGCTGTAACGGGTCAAGCGCGCCATGGCATACACTTTTGATTTCAGCAGTATCTGGGAATACCGCGAGTATCTGTACAACGGCGTGATGGGCACCTTGCGTTTGACACTCGTTGGCACCGTGCTGGGTGTCGCCATCGGTATTCTTGGCGCCATCTCGCGCGCCTGGAAACTGCCCGTGCTGTTCCCGGTCTACACCGTGTATGTGGAGCTGATCCGCAACACGCCGTTCATCGTGCAGCTGTTCTTTGTCTTCTTCGGCTTGCCCAGCCTCGGCATTCATTTGAGCGAGTGGCAGGCGGCAACGATTGCGATGGTGCTCAACCTGGGCGCTTATAGCACCGAGATCATCCGCGCCGGCGTGGAGTCTGTGCCGAAAGGCCATATCGAGGCCGCTTTGGCGCTGGCGATGTCGCGCTTCCAGATTTTTCGCTGCGTGATCCTGCGCCAGGCCTTGCTCAAGATGTGGCCAGCCTTGTCGAGCCAGATCGTGATCGTGATGCTGGGATCGTCCGTATGTTCGCAAATTTCGGCCGAAGAGCTGAGCTTTGGCGCCGGCTTCATTACCTCGCGTAACTTCCGTTCCTTCGAAGTGTATTTCGTCGTCACCATCATGTACTTTTTGCTGGCGGTCGGCGTGCGCCGCGCGCTCGTCCTGTTTGGCCGCTACGTGCTTGCGAGGAGAGCGACATGAGCGATTTTTCCCTGTGGGACATCATTCGCAACTTGCTGCTGGCGGGGCGTTGGACGGTATTGCTGTCCTTGATCGCCTTTGTTTGCGGTGGCCTGGTCGCTATCGCGATACTGATGATGCGCACCTCAAGCTCGCGGCTGCTGCGCCGGTTTGCTGTCATGTACATCGAGTTGTTCCAGGGCACGCCGCTGCTGATGCAATTGTTCCTGCTGTTCTTTGGCCTGTCGCTGAGCGGCATGCAAGTGTCGCCCTGGCTTGCTGCCAGCGTGGCCCTGACCTTGTTTACCAGCGCCTACCTGGCGGAAATCTGGCGCGGTTGCGTCGAGGCGATTCCCCGCGGCCAGTGGGAAGCGTCTGCCAGCACGGCAATGACGTATATGGAGCAGATGCGCCATGTGATCTTGCCGCAGGCGCTGCGCATCGCCGTCGCACCGACGGTCGGTTTTTCCGTGCAGGTCGTGAAAGCGACGGCGGTCACGTCCATTATCGGTTTTGTCGAGCTGACCAAGGCCGGCTCGATGATCAGCAATGCTACGTTTGCGCCCTTCACCGTGTATGGCCTGATCGCCCTGATGTATTTTTGCCTGTGTTTCCCGCTTTCGCTATATGCCCGCCGCCTGGAAAGGAAAATCAATGTCTCTCGTTAGCATCAATGGATTGCACAAGCGCTTTGGTGCGCATCACGTCCTCAAGGGCATCGACTTGCGCGTCAAGGAAGGCCAAGTGACGGCAGTGATCGGACGCAGCGGTTCGGGCAAGAGTACCTTGCTGCGTTCGATTAATGGACTGGAAAGTTTCGACGAAGGCTCGCTCGACGTCGATGGTGTGAGGGTCACCGTCGGCCAGACCGATTTGCGCCAGTTGCGCCTGAAAGTCGGCATGGTGTTCCAGCAGTTCAATTTGTATCCGCATCTGACGGCCGGACAGAATGTGATGCTGGCGCCGACCGTGGTCAAAAAAATCGGCAAGCAGCAAGCAGAGGCGCTGGCGCGCGATGCGCTGGCAAAAGTCGGCCTTGCCGATCGCTTTGCCTCGTTTCCAGACCAGTTGTCGGGCGGCCAGCAGCAGCGTGTGGCAATCGCTCGGGCACTGGCGATGCAGCCGAAAATACTGTTGTGCGATGAAATTACCTCGGCACTCGACCCGGAACTGGTGAACGAAGTGTTGGCCGTGGTGCGCAAGCTGGCCGAGGATGGCATGACCTTGATCATGGTCACGCATGAAATGCGCTTCGCACGCGAGGTGGGGGATCAACTGGTGTTCATGCACCAAGGGAAAATCCATGAGCAGGGTGATCCGAAGACCCTGTTTGCCGCGCCGTCGACACCGGAACTGGCCAGTTTCATCAGTTCGGTTTCCTGATCGTCTTTGCCAAAGCCAGATCCCGCATGCTTGACCCCACCACACCAGCTGTTACCAACTCGTCCGAGGAGATCGCTGCGGATATTGCGGCGGCGATTATCGAACGCCGCTTGCCTTCTGGCACCAAGCTCAAGGAAGAGGCCCTGGCCCGTGTGTATTCCGTCAGTCGCACCAAGATCCGTGCGGCCTTGCTGATGCTGTCGAAGGATGAGCTCATCGAGATCATTCCGGAAAAGGGCGCATGCGTGTGCAAGCTCAGTGAACGCGAGGCGCGCGAAATCTTTGCCGTGCGCCGCACGCTTGAGGCCGGCCTGGCGCGTGATTTCGTGGCCATGGCCAAGGCCGATGATTATCGCCGCATCGATGCCCACCTTGCGCTGGAGCGCCAGGCCCTAGCACAAAACGATCTGCCGCTGCGCGCCAGGTTGCTGGGTGATTTTCACACCTTGCTGGCCGATATCGTTGGTAATCTGGTGTTGAAGGAAATCTTGCGCAAACTGACGGCGCGCACCTCGCTCATCGCCATGCACCAGCAGTCCAGCGAAGACGCCAGTTGCTCATCGGATGAGCATGCGCTGTTCATCGAGGCGGCCAAGGCTGGGAATGCCGACGCTGCAGTCGACATCATGTTGCATCATCTTGACCATGTGCTCAAAGCGCTGCATGTCGATGCCACGGAATGTGTCGACAAGAAAGACCTGGTCAAAGCCCTGCTGGCCGCCTGAACAAAAACACGGATAGCGATTGAAAGCCCTTGCCAAGACTGGCGGCGCTTTGCTATAGTTCGCCTCCCCATTGAGACGCAGTCAATGCGGCACTTGAGGATCACCGGAAACGGCGATGAGTAGTAAAAGAAGGAGTTGACGGATTTAGCGAAATGCTTCATACTCTTCCTTCTTCGCAGCTGACAAACACAACGCTTTGTCGATAGCGCGAAAGCAGTACCGAATACAGTTCTTTAACAATTAACAGTCGATAAGTGTGGGCATTTGATGTAGTGCAGCGATGATCTTCGGATTGTCGTAATACTTAAAATATCAAATGTTCACAAGAAATAATGAAATAGGATACTTCTTCGGAAGTAGCCTGTCAGTTTTTTGAGTGAGCGACCCGTCAGCAATGACGGTGCCGGTAAAACGGCAAAGTAACAGAGATTAAACTGAAGAGTTTGATCCTGGCTCAGATTGAACGCTGGCGGCATGCCTTACACATGCAAGTCGAACGGCAGCACGGAGCTTGCTCTGGTGGCGAGTGGCGAACGGGTGAGTAATATATCGGAACGTACCC
>NZ_LNCE01000117.1:0-12101 GCF_001445815.1 Janthinobacterium sp. Ant5-2-1
CGGACAAGCGCTGCTTGTCCGGCTTTGTCATTTTACTAGTGGAAATACACCGAGCCCTGGTGTAGCACGTCCGCCGAGCACAGGATGTACATCGCCGCCGCTGCCAGACCTATTTGCAAGGCGCCAAAGCTGATCGGGATGAGGCGGGACATGTCGTACTCCTGAGTGGGATGAGGTGTGTTGTCAGGCTTTCATCATAGGATGAGTTGATGCCTTTGGGCATCGGATGAATGTCCGCCACCTTGTAGGACAACACCTCGCGCCTGGCGCCCCGCCTCGCTCTCCGGCCGCCTAGCGGTTTTTCCAGCGCACTACCGGCTCTTCGGGCGCCGTGTCCGGCACGTTCGAGATCGCCAGCCAGTGCGTCAGGCGTTCCGGGTGCTTGAGATTGATGCCCATGCCATCGATGATGCCCACCTGCTCCAGCATGCGCGCATCGATTTTCGCTTTCGACACCGTGGGTGCGCCCATGACCATGCGGTCATACGCCTTGCGCGCCTTGTGTTCCCATTTGTGCAGATTGCTTTCGTCGAAGCGGTTCGCTTCGAAATACACGGTCAGGGTGCCATCGAGGTTGCCGAAGCCGACAATGCCCGCGCCCTTGCGGATGGTGGTGTTGTTGCTGATGTCGAATTCCGCCGTGGGTACGAAAATACCGGCGCGGCCATCGATGTCGGGACGTCCCACGGGCGTTTCCTTGCCGTAGGAACTCGTTTCGGTAATGGTTTTTTCTGCAGACATGGTGCGTGTGTGGTGGCCGTGCCGGGAGCGCGATCGGGCCCGGCAGCGCCAGTCATCCTGTTCAAAAAATGCGTGCTGATGATCAGGGCGGGGTAGGGGCCCTGGCGGAGCGATGCTTGGCATTGCTTGATACCCCGCTATTGTAGCGCTAATTTAATTCTTTTTGGCAACATTTAATGCGGCTGTGCATGCTTTTTCAAACGTGAAAAAGCCGTCCGGCCAAACGGCGGGACGGCTGTTGCGCAGCGACTGCCGGGACTCAGGCGGCAGTCTTGCGGCGTGCCATGAAGCCCAGCAAGCCCAGGCCCAGCAGCATCATGGCGTAGGTTTCCGGTTCCGGCACGGCGGCCGTTACCGAAACGTTGTCCAGGTAGGAACCATAGGTCGGTGCGGAGACCGGGCCGATCGATTCGAAGCGCAGCACGGTGGACGAACCCAGCGCCGTCAGGTTCTGGCTGTAGGTTTGCCAGGTGCCGCCCGTGTTGCCGACCAGTGCCGTCGGCGTCAGCAGGGTCGAGCCCCAGTACACATTCATCAGGCTGCTGGCACCGCCTGGCGTGTCGGGACGGCCCGAATAGGCGAACGACAACGCGTAGGTGCCACCGGCCGTGGTAGCGATGCTCTGGTAGGTGGACGACAGGCTTTCCGTGTTCAGTTCCAGGTATTGGATGCCATCGGCGGCGACAGGGTTGAAGCCGCCCTGGCCGCCTTGCGTGGCGCCCTTCTGGATTTCAAACGCCGTGTTGCCGCTGACGGACGAGCTCCAGCCCGTGACGGCGCTCAGCTGGGCGTAGGACGAGGAAATGGCGTTGCTTTCAAAACTGCCGTTGACCACCAGTTCGGTCGCGGCGTTGGCGGCGCCGGCGGTGACCAGGGTGGCCAGTGCGGCAATTTTCAGCAAGGTGGCAGGCGTGTTCATGTGAGCTCTCGTTTTAGTTAATTAAAAGATCATTCAATTTCTTAAATGACATTTAAAGAATATCACCAAAAATCACATAAAGAACATTCGCTCGCTGAAAATATTTGTAATTGTGAAATCATTTGTGTCTGTACTGCAATTGATTTCCATGATGAACTAATTGCAATTTTGCTCCAGAGCGAACACGGCCTTGAGCGTGCTTGCAGCAAAGAATTTTTGTGACATCGAGTGCGTAAAAAAAAGCCTGCACCATTACAACAATGGTGCAGGCTGTTGTCTGCCGCAAGCGTGCGTCCCCGCCTATCGATGCGATAGGCGGGGCGTCGGATCAGGTCAGAAGGCCAGGCGGCCCTGCAGGTAGACCATGCGCGGCGCGCCCACCAGCTTGCCCAGGTTGCCATCCGAGGTGCGCGTGAAGTAGCGCTTGTCGGCGAGGTTGTTGACGCCGGCAACCAGTTCCAGGCCGTTCTGGCCTGGCACTTTCCATTTCATTTGCGTATTCCAGGTACGGAAGCCGGGAATCACGCCCAAGTTACCAGCCGCGTTTTCCGCCATGGTATTGGCTTCGTCGGCGAACTGACGGCTCTGGTGGCTGCTCGACAGGTCGAAGCCCCAGGCGCCCAGTTGGTAGTGGGCGCCGATGGTGTCCGTGGTGCGCGAATAGAAGGGCACGTCGTTGCCCGCGTTCACGCCATCCTGCAAGGTCGCCTTGGTATAGGTGTAGGTGGCGTAGGCGTTCAAGCCGGCCAGCGCGCCGGACTTGTCGAAGTGGTAGTCGACGGCCGATTCCAGGCCCCGGTGGTGCGTGGCGCCCACGTTGTAGAAGATGACGTTTTCGCCGCTGCCGATGGACTGGATCTGGTTGTCGAATTTGATGTTGAACAAGGTTGCCTCAGCCGACAGCTGGCCGCTCTTCCAGCGCGCGCCCAGCTCCGCCGTTTTCGCCAGTTCCGGCTGCAGCGGGTTCTTGCTTGACTGTGCATTGAGCTGCGTATTTTGCACGGCGCCAAACGAGCTGTTGTAGTTGCCGAACAGGGTCACGTTGTTGTTGAGCAAGTAGGCCACGTTCAGCGAGGGCAGGGCCTTGTTGTTGAGCAGATCGATCTTCTGGTCGGTCGGCAAGTGATTGAAGCGTTCCGTCTTGATGTGCTCGTAGCGTACGCCCGGCGTGATGCGCCATGCGTCGATGGCGATCTTGTCGTCGATATACACGGCTTGCGCATCGGTCGAGTTGTCGGCGAAGCGCGTCGGCTTTTGCTTTACGCCGCTGGCGATGACGATGTTGTAGATGGTCTCGTCAGCCCGTTCGGCCAGGTAGCGGTAGCCGACGGTGACGTCCTGCGACACCTTGCCGGTCGTAAAGCGCTGCGTGTAGCGCGGCTCGATGGCCGCCGTTTCATAGTTGCGCGGCTGGCGGCCCCGGTTTTTTCCGCTGATCAGGGTGCTTTCACGCGAACTCTTGTTGTAATAGGCGCGCACCTCGAATTCCTGCGTGCCTGACAGCGCGTTCAGGTAGCCGATGTCGACGGCCTTGCGCTCGCCGCTCCAGAAGTCGGTCGGGCGCGTGTTCTGGAACGGGTCCTGCTTGTATTGCGCGGCGGTCAGGCCGCCCGGCGTGCGCGACGTCACGTCGTAGTAGGACAGCTTGCCGTACACCTCGGCCGTCGGGCTCAGGTCGTAGCGGAATTTGAGGGCGAAGTCGTTGACCTTCTCATCGCTGCCCACGCGCCAGTCGCTGCCGCGGATGCCGGAATACAGCACGGCCAGGCCCAGGCCGCTGTCGAGCTGGGTGCCGGCAAAGACGCTGGCCTGCGTGTTGTGGCCCACTTCGCTGTACGAGTTGTAGCGCATGGTGGCGTCGCCCGTGATGCCGGGCGTGGTGGGCACGCGGCGCGTCTTGAAGTTGATGATGCCGCCCACGTTTTGCGGGCCGAAGCGCACGGCGCCGCCGCCGCGCACCACGTCGACCGTCTCGACATTGGCCAGGCTGACGGGCGCGAACGACAGTTGCGGCTGGCCATACGGCGCCACCGACATCGGGATGCCGTCCAGCAAGACCGTGCTGCGCGGCGAATAGCGTCCGGCCAGGCCGCGCACGCCGATATTCAGGGAGATGGCGCTGCCGGCGCTGCCCGAGTTGTCGCTGATCTGCACGCCGGGAATGCGGCGCATCACGTCGCTGAGGCTGGTCGCGCCCGAGTTCTCGATGTCATCCTTTTGCACCACCGTGCGGGCGCCCGCGAAATTCTTCGTGCTGGCGGCCATGCTGGTGCCCAGCAGGTTGCTGCTGACCTGGATCGATTCCAGGATGGGACCGGCGTTATCAGCCGTATTGGCTTGCTGTGCCCGCGCGACGATGGGCGCGTTCAGGCAGGCGAGGGCGATGGCCAGCGCGCACGGGCGCAGCGAAAAGGGCAGTGTGGAAAATGTGGCGGCCATGCATGGATCTCCGTAATGACAATGTTTGCGCGGGCAATCGGGCGGCGCGACAACATCGTGGCGTGGACATCCGGCGCAAGGGGATGATAATGATAATGATTCTCATTTTATCCGTCAATTGCGAACACTGCGTAGTGCCGGCTTTCCCTGTGAGTAGCAAGCAAGTGTTGTTGATCCGGTACAGCGAGTCGCCCGGATTGTCGCTTGGCACCATTGCTCGGGTGCGGCGGCATTGCGTGCGCTTCTTGTATACTCCCGCTTTTGCAGCCGTCAGACGTGAACGTACAATGAGCCAGACAACTGAAACGACACCAGGCATTTCCTCCGTGGAACGCCGCCAGGGCGACCAGCCGGCAAGTGCTGCGCGCAAATTGAATCTGCTGGTGGTCGACGACAACCAGGAAGTGGGCGAATCGCTGGCCATGCTGCTCGAAGCGCTGGGCCACCACGCCGTGGTGGTGCGCAACTGGCAGATGGCCGTCGAGCAAGTCAAGCTGTGCGTGCCCGACGCCGTCTACCTCGACATCGAAATGCCCGGCATCAGCGGCATCGAAATCGGCCGCCGCCTGCACCACAATCCCGAGACGGCCAACGCCGTGCTGATCGCCGTCACCGGCCACAGCCTGCCCATGTACATGGACGACGCGCTGGCCGTTGGCTTCCGCCACTTCCTCGTCAAGCCCGTGCGCCTGGAAGACCTGGCGACGACGGTGCAGTCGGTGCTGGCGGGGTAGGTTCCCACCCTACGGCCGGCTCAGTGACCACTGCTGGTTGTTCGCATTGGTCAGATTCCACTGGATGATCTGCGCGTTTTCCGCCGTGCTCAGATTTAAGACGTCCAGGGTCAGGTTGCTGTAGCGGTTGCTGATCGTCTGGTAGCCGGCAACGGGGCTGGCGAAACGCCATTGCTGGCCCAGTCCGCCCCAGTAGTTCCATTGCGCGATATTCGTGCCGGCCGTGGTCGAGTTGTTGTAGTCGTCCAGGCCCAGCAGGCTGTTCGCATTGATCAGGCTGTAGTAGCCATCGCCGTGTCCCACCACATACCATTGCTGGTGTTTTGCCCCCGTATACGTTTGCTGCTGCACCAGCGCGCCATTCGCCGTGCCGGCGCCCGCCACGGCCAGCGCCTTGCCGCTCAGGCGTGAGCGCAGCACCGTGGGGCCGTCCGAGATGCCGCCGCAGCTGGCGATGGCGAAGTTGCGCGTCAGGCTGGGCCAGCCGCCCTCATACGTCATTTTTAAGATATCGAGCTTGGCCGCGCCATTGTCGTTGACGTCGTAGTAGTGGATCGACGTGTAGTTGCAGCCATCCTGCTTGAGCACGCCGATATGGCCAGGGCCCTTGTACTTGCCGTCGAGGTTGGGCAGCACCGTGCGCGTGCCGCTGTACGGCCCCGTCACGCTGCCGGCGCGCTGCACTTCCACGTAATACGTGCTGGCGGCGCCCTGGCAGCATTTGCCGCGGTTGGCGAACAGATAGTAATACTCGCCGTCGCGCGTGATGTAGGGCGCTTCGATATCCTTGCCGCCGCCATCGAGGATGGTGGTGACGTTGCCGCTTGTCTTGCCCGTGGCCTGGTTGATTTCCGTCACGCCGATGCCGCCGAAAAACGAGCCATACGACATGTAAACCTTGCCGTCGTAATCGCGGAACAGGGCCGGGTCGATGGCATTGATTTCCGCGCCGCCCCCATACGATTGCACGACGATGCCCAGGTCCGTCCAGCTCGGGTTTTTCAGCGAGGCGGAACGGGCCACGCCGATGGCCGACACGGACGTGCCGAAGGTGGACACCGAGTAATACAAATAGTAATAGCCGTTCATGTGGATCACGTCCGGCGCCCAGTACGAGCCGCTGAAGTTGGGGATTTTATTGGCAATCCAGGCCGGCGGCGTGCTGAATACGGGCGCGGGGCCGGCCGACCATTTCAGCAGGTCCGTCGAGGTGGAATACCAGATTCCATCGCCCGTCGTGAAATTGAAATACGTGTCGCCGTCGCGCGTGAGGGTGCCGGGGTCGTGCGCATTCGGCACGCCCGTCAGGTTGACCGCTTGCGCCGCATGGGCGCAGAACATCAGGCACAGTGCTGCCAGGATTTGCTTCATCGTTGTCTCCGTACTGTTTTTATGGGGCGGTCCAGGCCGCACCCCAGAGTAGGGCGATGGTCAAATTTGCACTAATGAATTTTTTACAGGAAGCGATACCGGGGCCGGTATCGGAGAAGAAATAAAAGCGGCGCTGGAATAGAAAAAGCCCGGTTCGAAAACCGGGCTCTCCTTTATTCTGTGGGGTGGCTGATGGGGCTCGAACCCACGACAACAGGAATCACAATCCTGGACTCTACCAACTGAGCTACAGCCACCACTGTCTTACTTACCTGTTTAGCTGTTTTGCTGAACAGGTGCCGAATTATACAAAGAACTCGGCAAAGTGGCAAATCTAAATGCAGTCTTTTTTAAAGAATCGAAAGATTGCATGAAAACGCCTGTTTTCCCTCATACGGACAGGTGTTCGACAGGCGGGTGCAAATCCAGCAAACCGGCGAAGGCTTGCGCCAGGGCTTCGACCTTGGCCGTCGTGTAGCCTTGCAGCTGCGGGGCGTCGTTGCCGCTGCGGCGCAGGCTGGCAGCGTCGAGCAGGCGGGTCAGCTGGCGCGCCACGGCTTCGCCGGTGTCGACCAGGGTGATCTTTTCCTGCGTATGCGCGCGCACCGTGCGTTCGATGGCGTCCTGCACGAAAGGGTAGTGGGTGCAGCCGAGGACGAGGGTATCGACGCCTTGCGCCAGCAGTGGCGCGATATAGCGGTCGAGCATGGCGCTGGTGGCGTCGAGCGGGTCGCTGCCCATCGCGGACTGTTCGATGCGTTCGACCAGGCCGACGCAAGGTTGCAAGATGAACGTGGCGCCGGTGGCGCTGCTGACCTGTTCGCGCAAGGCCAGCAATTTGTCGCCGCGCAAAGTGCGCTCGGTCGCCAGCACGCCGATCTTGCCGTTGCGGCTGATGGCGGCTGCCGGTTTCAGGCCCGGCTCGACGCCGACGATGGGCAAGTCCGGGTAGCGCGCGCGCAGCGCCTTGATGGCGGCGATGGTGGCCGTGTTGCACGCCACCACCAGTGCCTTGGCGCCTTGCTGCAGCAGATAACCGGCCACTGCCAGTGAACGGTCGATCACTTGCTGTTCCGTCTTGTCGCCATACGGCGCATGGCCGGAATCGGCAAAGTAAATCAGGTCTTCCTGCGGCAGCTGCGCGCGGATATGGCGCAGCACCGACAGGCCGCCCACGCCGGAGTCAAAAATGCCGATGGGCGCGTCAGGGTGAGCATTGCTTGCAATAGAAGTCATGGGAAACCGGAGTAGATAAAAAAACGCCGCGCTGATTGCCGCGCGGCGTTAATGGTAGAGCTTGTTTAAACAACCGTCACGGGAATCTTGCTCACGCTATTGAGTTGCTCGATCTTCGCCTGCCACTCTTTCGGGCCCGTGTTGTGCACCGAGGTGCCTTTCGCATCCACGGCCACCGTGACCGGCATGTCGACGACGTCGAATTCGTAGATCGCTTCCATGCCCATGTCGGCAAAGCCCAGCACCTTGGCGTGCTTGATGGCTTTCGACACCAGATAGGCGGCGCCGCCCACGGCCATCAAATAGGCCGACTGGTGCTTCTGGATCGATTCGATGGCGACCGGGCCACGTTCGGCCTTGCCGATCATGGCGATCAAGCCGGTTTTTTCCAGCATCATGTCGGTGAACTTGTCCATGCGCGTGGCGGTCGTCGGACCGGCCGGGCCGACGGCTTCGTCGCGTACCGGGTCGACCGGGCCGACGTAGTAGATCACGCGGTTCTTGAAGTCGACCGGCAATTCCTCGCCCTTGGCCAGCATGTCCTGGATGCGCTTGTGCGCGGCGTCGCGGCCGGTCAGCATCTTGCCGTTCAGCAGCAAGGTCTGGCCCGGCGTCCACGAAGCGACTTCTTCTTTCGTCAGGTTGTTGAGGTCGACGCGCTTGGACTTTTCCGTGTCCGGCGTCCAGTGCACTTCCGGCCACGACGACAGCGATGGCGGTTCCATGTAGGCAGGGCCCGAGCCGTCCAGCACAAAGTGGCCGTGGCGCGTGGCGGCGCAGTTCGGGATCATGGCGACAGGCTTCGACGCGGCGTGCGTCGGGTGCATCATGATTTTCACGTCAAGCACGGTCGTCAGGCCGCCCAGGCCCTGCGCGCCGATGCCCAGCGAGTTGATCTTGTCGCACAGCTCGATACGCAGTTCTTCCAGCTTGTTTTGCGGGCCGCGTTGTTTCAGCTCAAACATGTCGATGTCTTCCATCAACACTTCTTTTGCCATCAGCATGGCTTTTTCGGCCGTGCCGCCGATGCCGATGCCCAGCATGCCTGGCGGGCACCAGCCGGCGCCCATGGTGGGCACGGTCTTCATGACCCAGTCCACCAGCGAGTCGGACGGGTTCATCATGATCATCTTCGACTTGTTTTCCGAACCGCCGCCCTTGGCAGCGACTTTCACGTCGACGGTATTGCCTTCCACCAGTTCCATGTGCACGACGGCTGGCGTGTTGTCCTTGGTGTTCTTGCGGTCGAAATGCGGGTCGGCCACGATGGAAGCGCGCAGCTTGTTGTCGTCGAAGTTGTACGCGCGGCGCACGCCTTCGTTGACGGCGTCGGTGACGGTGCCGGAGAAGCCCTCGAAGCGCACGCCCATGCCGATTTTCAGGAAGACGTTGACGATACCCGTGTCCTGGCAGATAGGACGCTTGCCTTCCGCGCACATGCGCGAGTTGGTCAGGATTTGCGCGATCGCATCTTTTGCCGCCGGGCTTTGCTCGGCCGCGTAGGCGCGCGCCAGGTGCTCGATGTAATCAGCAGGGTGGTAGTAGCTAATGTACTGCAACGCTGCGGCGACGGATTCGATCAGGTCTTCTTGCTTTATGACAGTCATGGTGTTCTCGCGGTAGATAAGAAGGGTAAGACTCTTTGCTGAAAGCCCATGGCCGCCGCTGGCAGCCATGGGCTTCGGGTTTAGTGCGGTCGTGCCTGGTTCTGTGTCACCGTCATGATGCGGTCGGTGTACGCGATTGCCATGGCGGACAGGATGAAGACCATGTGGATCACCGTTTGCGCGATGACCACGTTCGGTTCCTTGGCATACGCGGTGGCGTTGATGAAGGTCTTCAGCAGGTGGATGGACGAGATGCCGATGATGGCCATCGCCAATTTCGTCTTCAGCACGGAAGCATTTACGTGCGACAACCATTCCGGCTGGTCTGGGTGGTCATCGAGGTGCATGCGCGAAACGAAGGTTTCGTAGCCGCCGATAATGACCATGATCAGCAGGTTCGAAATCATCACCACGTCGATCAGGCCTAATACCACCAGCATGATGGTCGCTTCGTTCAGCTTGACTGGCGGTGGCACGCCAGGCACGGTCACGGCGCTGATGACGTGCTGCAGGGCTGCATCATTGCCGAACACGGCGCCGATCAGGTCGGACAATTCCACCCAGAAATGAAATACATACACGCATTGTGCGAGGATCAGGCCCAGGTACAGCGGCAACTGCAGCCAGCGCGACATGAAGATGAAGGCGGACAGCGGATGCAGCTTGGTATGCTTGGTAGTCGGTGGTAGGTGGTCGATCATGTGGGGTTTCCTGGGGGAGTAAATACCAATTTTTGGCATGCCCGACATTTTACACTTGCTGTTGATTACTGCGCATGGCCTTGCTTCTGATTATTAGGTTTGATGAAACACAAAGTGGTATTGAACCTTCGGCGCACCATGCATTTTCCCAGCGAAAATACTGTACGGCGTCCCCTTGACTCCTATTGCTGAAGGCGCTTATGGTTAGCCTTGATAGGGGTAAAACGCTGCATAAACGCGACATGTAAGGCGTCCGTAAGACATGGGGCCTATCGTGTTAGCAAACAATTACTACACTGGAGACAAGCATGAGCGCTACAGAGAACCAAGGGCAGGGCACGCAGCAGCAGGGACCAGAAGAGTCACGCGTATTTGACCCGTCGGCAGCATTTGCCGCACAGGCAACGATTTCCGGCATGGACGCTTACCGCGCCATGGTGGCCGAGGCCGAACGCGACTACGAAGGCTTCTGGGCCAAGTTGGCGCGCGAAAACCTGAGCTGGAAAAAGCCGTTTACCCGCACCCTGAACGAAGACAACGCCCCATTCTACAAATGGTTCGAAGACGGCCAGCTGAACGTGTCGTACAACTGCCTGGACCGCAACATCGAGAACGGCCTGGGTGACAAGACGGCCATCATCTTCGAAGCGGACGACGGCACTGTCACCAAGGCAACATATAAAGAACTGCACGAAAAAGTCTGCAAGTTCGCCAACGGCCTGAAAGCCAAGGGCATCGCCAAGGGCGACCGCGTCATCATTTATATGTCGATGTCCGTCGAAGGCGTGGCCGCCATGCAAGCGTGCGCGCGCATCGGCGCCACCCATTCCGTCGTCTTCGGCGGCTTCTCGGCGAAGTCCTTGCAGGAACGCATCATCGACGCGGGCGCCGTGGCCGTCATCACGGGCGATGAGCAATTGCGCGGCGGCAAAAAGCTGCCATTGAAATCCATCGTCGACGAAGCGCTGGCGCTGGGCGGCTGCGACTGCGTGAAAAACGTCATCGTGTATAAACGCACGGGCAGCGACCTGCCGATGGTGGCCGGCCGCGACACGTGGCTGCACGACCTGGTCGAAGGCCAGAGCGCGCAATGCGAGCCGGAATGGGTCGATGCCGAGCATCCATTGTTTATTCTCTACACGTCCGGTTCCACTGGCACGCCGAAGGGCGTGCAGCACTCGAGCGGCGGCTACCTGCTGTGGGCCGCGCTGACGATGAAGTGGAGTTTCGACATCAAGCCCGACGACGTGTTCTGGTGCACGGCCGACATCGGCTGGGTGACGGGCCATAGCTACATCGCGTATGGCCCGATGGCCGTGGGCGCCACGCAAGTGGTGTTCGAAGGCATCCCGACCTACCCGAACGCGGGCCGTTTCTGGGAAACCATCAAAAAACACAACGTCAGCATCTTCTATACGGCGCCAACGGCCATCCGTTCGCTGATCAAGGCGGCCGACGTGGACCCGAAAGTCCATCCAAGCAATTACGACCTGACGAGCTTGCGCTTGCTGGGCACGGTCGGCGAGCCGATCAATCCGGAAGCGTGGATGTGGTACTACAAAAACATCGGCGGCGAGAAATGCCCGATCGTCGATACCTTCTGGCAAACGGAAACGGGCGGCCACATGATCACCCCGTTGCCTGGCGCCACGCCGATGGTCCCCGGTTCCTGCACCCTGCCATTGCCGGGCATCATGGCCGCCATCGTCGACGAAGCGGGCCAGGACGTGCCGAACGGCCAGGGCGGTATTCTGGTTGTGAAGCGCCCATGGCCATCGATGATCCGCACGATCTGGAACAACCCCGAGCGTTTCAAGTCCAGCTATTTCCCGGAAGAGCTGGGCGGCAAGATGTACCTGGCAGGCGACGGCGCCATCCGCAACAAGGACACCGGCTACTTCACGATCACGGGCCGCATCGATGACGTGCTGAACGTGTCGGGCCACCGCATGGGCACGATGGAAATCGAATCGGCCCTGGTCGCCAACCCGCTGGTGGCCGAAGCCGCCGTGGTGGGCCGTCCGGACGATACGACAGGCGAATCGATCTGCGCCTTCGTGGTGCTGAAGCAAGCGCGTCCGACAGGCGAGGAGGCGAAGAAGCTGGCCCTGGAGCTGCGCAACTGGGTCGGCAAGGAAATTGGCCCGATCGCGAAACCGAAGGAAATCCGTTTCGGCGACAACCTGCCAAAAACCCGCTCCGGCAAAATCATGCGCCGCCTGCTGCGCGTGCTGGCGAAGGGCGAGACGATTACGCAGGATGTGTCGACCCTGGAAAACCCGGCGATTCTGGAGCAGTTGAAGGAAGCGTCCTGATGTTGCTTGGGTAGCCAAAACCCAAACCAACATCCGGG
>NZ_LNCE01000118.1:0-1122 GCF_001445815.1 Janthinobacterium sp. Ant5-2-1
GACCGGTCACTTCGTCGACCTGACGGGCTACGGTGACGCCTTCTTCGACGTTCTCGAAACGCACTTGACCGGCGTATTCGGTAATGATCGGACGGGTCAGCGGATCCCACGTTGCCAGGGCCGTACCGGCCTTGATGACCATGCCGTCCTTGACGATCAGGGTCGCACCGTACGGTACTTTATGACGCTCACGCTCACGGCCATGGTCGTCGGTAATCAGCACTTCGCCGGAACGGGAAATGACGATTTGCGCGCCCTTGCCGTTCGTCACGTAACGCATGGTTGCCGTGAAGCGGATGGTACCGTTCGACTTGGCTTCCACCGACGATGCCACTGCTGCACGCGATGCCGCACCACCAATGTGGAACGTACGCATGGTCAGCTGGGTACCAGGCTCACCAATCGACTGCGCAGCCACCACACCGACGGCTTCGCCGGCGTTGACCAGCATGCCGCGGCCCAGGTCGCGGCCATAGCACTTGGCGCACAGGCCGAAGCGCGTATCGCAAGTCAGTGGCGTGCGAACCTTGACTTCATCGATGGACAGACGCTCGATCTCTTCGACCATGTCTTCGTCCATCAAGGTGCCGGCTTCGTACAGCGTTTCCTGGGTTTCAGGATTGACGACGTCATGCACCACCACGCGGCCGAGGATACGGTCACGCAACGGTTCGATGACTTCACCACCTTCGACCAGTGCCTTCATGACGGCGCCGTTCATGGTGCCGCAATCATCTTCGATCACCACCAAGTCTTGCGTCACGTCAACCAGACGACGCGTCAGGTAACCGGAGTTAGCCGTTTTCAGCGCCGTATCGGCCAGACCTTTACGAGCGCCGTGGGTCGAAATGAAGTACTGCAAAACGTTCAGACCTTCGCGGAAGTTCGCGGTAATCGGCGTTTCGATAATCGAGCCATCCGGTTTGGCCATCAGACCACGCATACCGGCCAACTGGCGAATCTGGGCTGCGGAACCGCGCGCGCCGGAGTCGGCCATCATGTAAATGGCGTTGAACGATTCTTGCGTCGACTTGGTGCCGTCGCGGCGGATCACGTCTTCGACTTTGAGCTGGTCCATCATGGCCTTGCCGACTTCATCCGAGGTTTTGCCCCAGATATCGA
>NZ_LNCE01000119.1:0-950 GCF_001445815.1 Janthinobacterium sp. Ant5-2-1
CTTGATTGGTTTACTCCATGAGGGTGAAAGGGTTGCAATAAACTGGTGGCTGCGACTGTTTAATAAAAACACAGCACTCTGCAAACACGAAAGTGGACGTATAGGGTGTGACGCCTGCCCGGTGCTGGAAGATTAAATGATGGGGTGCAAGCTCTTGATTGAAGTCCCAGTAAACGGCGGCCGTAACTATAACGGTCCTAAGGTAGCGAAATTCCTTGTCGGGTAAGTTCCGACCTGCACGAATGGCGTAACGATGGCCACACTGTCTCCTCCCGAGACTCAGCGAAGTTGAAATGTTTGTGATGATGCAATCTACCCGCGGCTAGACGGAAAGACCCCATGAACCTTTACTGTAGCTTTGCATTGGACTTTGAACCAATCTGTGTAGGATAGGTGGGAGGCTTTGAAGCGGGGACGCTAGTTCTCGTGGAGCCAACCTTGAAATACCACCCTGGTTTGTTTGAGGTTCTAACCTTGGTCCGTTATCCGGATCGGGGACAGTGCATGGTAGGCAGTTTGACTGGGGCGGTCTCCTCCTAAAGTGTAACGGAGGAGTTCGAAGGTACGCTAGATACGGTCGGACATCGTGTTGATAGTGCAATGGCATAAGCGTGCTTAACTGCGAGACTGACAAGTCGAGCAGGTACGAAAGTAGGACATAGTGATCCGGTGGTTCTGTATGGAAGGGCCATCGCTCAACGGATAAAAGGTACTCTGGGGATAACAGGCTGATTCCTCCCAAGAGTTCATATCGACGGGGGAGTTTGGCACCTCGATGTCGGCTCATCACATCCTGGGGCTGTAGCCGGTCCCAAGGGTATGGCTGTTCGCCATTTAAAGTGGTACGTGAGCTGGGTTTAAAACGTCGTGAGACAGTTTGGTCCCTATCTGCCGTGGGCGTTGGAAATTTGAAGGGGGCTGCTCCTAGTACGAGAGGACCGGAGTGGACG
>NZ_LNCE01000012.1:0-64704 GCF_001445815.1 Janthinobacterium sp. Ant5-2-1
GTTTTGGCTTCATCACTCCAGATGATGGCGGCGAAGATTTGTTTGCTCATTTCTCCGCAATCAACATGAACGGTTTCAAGACCCTCAAAGAAGGTCAAAAAGTTCAATTCGAAGTCACGCAAGGCCCTAAAGGCAAGCAAGCTTCCAACATCCAAGCAGCCTAAGCATCGCCGGCCCTCAGATGTGAAAAACCCCGTTTTCGAACGGGGTTTTTTTTCGTCCGCAGGGCGCGCAGCGCCCTGCCCCTCCATTACATGTGCTCGATCATCACCTCGCCGAAACCGGAGCACGACACTTGCGTGGCGCCCTCCATCAGGCGGGCGAAATCGTAGGTGACGCGCTTCGAGGCGATCGACTTTTGCATCGAAGAAATGACCAGGTCGGCCGCTTCCAGCCAGCCCATGTGGCGCAGCATCATTTCCGCCGACAAAATCAAGGAACCGGGGTTCACGTAATCCTTGCCCGCGTATTTCGGCGCCGTGCCGTGCGTCGCTTCGAACATCGCGACGGAGTCCGACAGGTTGGCGCCCGGCGCGATGCCGATGCCGCCCACTTGCGCCGCCAGCGCGTCGGAAATATAATCGCCATTCAAATTCAGGGTGGCGATGACGCTGTATTCGGCCGGACGCAGCAAAATCTGTTGCAGGAACGCGTCAGCGATGGAATCCTTGACGATGATGTCACGGCCCGTCTTCGGATTCTTGAACTTGCACCATGGACCGCCATCGATCAACTCGGCGCCGAATTCCTTTTGCGCCAGCGCATACGCCCAGTCGCGGAAGCCGCCTTCCGTGTACTTCATGATGTTACCCTTGTGCACGATCGTCACGGATGGCTTGTCATTGTCGATCGCGTACTGGATGGCCTTGCGCACGAGGCGCTCCGTGCCTTCGATGGAGACAGGCTTGATGCCCAGGCCCGACGTGGCCGGGAAGCGGATCTTGGTCACGCCCATTTCATTGACGAGGAAATCCATCAATTTCTTGGCCTCGGGCGAGCCTTGCTGGTATTCGATGCCGGCGTAGATATCTTCCGAGTTTTCGCGGAAAATCACCATGTCCGTCTTTTCCGGCTCTTTCACGGGCGATGGCACGCCCGTGAAGTAGCGCACGGGGCGCAGGCAGACATACAGATCGAGCTGCTGGCGCAGGGCCACGTTCAGCGAACGGATGCCGCCGCCAACGGGCGTCGTCAACGGGCCCTTGATGGACACCACGTAATCTTTGAGTACTTCCAGTGTTTCTTCCGGCAGCCACACATCGGGGCCGTACACATTCGTCGATTTTTCGCCCGCGTAGATTTCCATCCAGCTGATCTTGCGCGCGCCGCCGTAGGCCTTGGCCACGGCAGCGTCGATCACCTTGATCATGACCGGGCTGATATCGATGCCCGTGCCATCGCCTTCAATAAAGGGAACGATGGGATTATCTGGTACATTCAGCGAAAAATCGGCGTTGACGGTGATTTTTTGGCCGTCAGCAGGTACAGTGATATGTTGATACATCGTGATCTCCGAAGTGGGACACACCGCTGGCGGGCAACACAGGCCGGCGACGCGCTCTGCGGTTGCAGAGTTTACAAAAACAAGTCCGAACAGGGCGGCAACAACGCACTTTAGCAGGGAAAGAACACCCGGGCCATCCGCATCACCAAAGAAGCGCACCGCCATAGTCTTCTATAAGACATAAGACTAACGTTTCACATTATGCACCAGTATCTTACAGGGCGCCACGCTTTTGCGGCGCCGACCAGCAGCCACCATCGTTTGCACCCATTTATCCAGCATGCCACTCATTCTCTTCAATAAACCATTCCAGGTCCTGTGCCAGTTTTCGCCGCAGGACGGCCGCACCACCCTGGCCGACCATCTCACCATCCCCGGCATCTATCCGGCCGGCCGGCTCGACGCCGACAGCGAAGGCTTGCTGCTGCTGACGGATGACGGCCGCCTGCAGCACGAGATCAGCCACCCGGACCGCAAGGAAGCGAAAACCTACCTGGTGCAGGTCGACGGCGTGCCCGATGCGGCCAGCCTCGCGCGCCTTCAGGCGCCGCTGGACCTGGGCGACTTCATTACCAAGCCGTGCAAGGGCGTGCGCATCGCCGAGCCGGACTGGCTGTGGCCCCGCAATCCACCGATCCGCGCGCGCGCCGACAAGCCGACCTCGTGGCTGGCGATCACATTGAAAGAAGGAAAAAACCGGCAAGTGCGGCGCATGACGGCGGCCGTCGGCCTGCCCACCCTGCGCCTGGTGCGCAGCGCCATCGGACCGTTCTCGCTGGCCAGCCATCCACTGATGCCGGGAGAATGGTGCGAAGTGCCGGCCGAGAACATTGGCAAAGCGTAAAAAGGCCAGGAAAAGACTGCTGCGGCGCTAAATTTTGCCAATAAGCATTATTTATTTTTAGATAATGCATTAAAATCATCTGACCTTAACATGACGGAAAAGGAAAGATGATGAAAAAAGTAATGTTAACCCTGACCACATCCCTGCTTGCCGGGGCCGCACTGGCCCAGTCGGGCGCCCAGGTGCACGCTTCCGCCGCGACCGATGCCACCAAGCCGCCACCGGCATCGGCAGCCAGCCACGCCTCGGCCGCCACCGACGCCAGCAAACCCGTGCCACCGGCATCGGCCTCCGTCAACGCATCGGCTGCAACCGATGCGCCGCGCCTGATTCCCCAGGCGCGCAAGACGAAGCAGCCAGCCGCTGAAGCGGGCAAGCCCGTGAAGTAAGCGCGGTTCCCGGGGTTACGACGGCGAGCATGTTGCTGTAACCCCACGCTTTCGGCGCGGCCAGGCAGCATGCTTGACCAGGCAGCCGCCAGCATGGCTTAATCGCCGCTTCGCAGCCACCGTCCCGCCCCATGAAAAATTCCCTTTGCCGTCTCAGCCTGTCCATCGCCCTGTTGTCTTGCACCAGCATGGCCCAGGCGCAAACCAGGAGCTTGCAACTGTCGGCCGGCATGCATTTGATCCAGGCGGAAGTGGCCGCCACGGAAGAGCAGCGCGAACAGGGCTTGATGTACCGCGAAAAGATGGCGGCCAATGCAGGCATGCTGTTTGTCTTTGGCAATCCGTCCACGCAATGCATGTGGATGAAAAACACGCCGCTGCCCCTGTCCGTGGCCTTTATCGACTCCAGCGGCAAGATAGTCAACATCGAAGACATGCAGCCGCACACGCTCGACAGCCATTGTTCCACGAAGACCGTGCCCGTGCGCTATGCGCTGGAAATGAATCTGGGCTGGTTCAAGCAAAAGAACATCAAGCCGGGCATGAGCATCGGCAACTTGCCGGCGGCGCGCTAGGGCGTGACGGCGGGCCGCTAGCGGACGCGGCCTTAAAAATCAGAATGAAGACGCGAAAAAACCCGCCAGAATGAATCTGCGGGTTTTTGCTTTTCAACCAGTGCCAGCGTACCGGCACAGGCAAGGCCACCGTGGTGGCTTGCCTGCTGGCGAATATTAAGCGGACAGTGCTTTCAAAGCAGCTGCCAGACGGCTCTTATGGCGAGCTGCCTTGTTTTTGTGGATGATCTTCTTGTCAGCGATACGGTCGATGGTCGACACGGATGCTTGGAAGATTGCAGCAGCTGCTGCCTTGTCGCCGCCCTGGATCGCTTTGCGAGCAGCTTTGATAGCCGTGCGCAAGGTCGAACGTTGGGACGAATTGTGTGCGTTTTGCTTAACTGCTTGACGAGCGCGTTTGCGCGCTTGTGCGGTATTTGCCATGGAATTTCCTAAAACAGGGTCAAAGTGCGTTTGCAAACATTAGTGTTTGCCAACCGGTGCGTTCTGTGCGTCTGCCGAACCATGTGTGCCAAACCAGTGCCTGTCAAACATTAGTGTCTGCGTAACAGAATTCTGTACAGCCTTCGATTATAGCGATATTTTCAAGCGGGGGCAAATCAAAAAACCGTGTGTCACGCCAAAAACACGTGAAAATGAGGCGGGCAAGGGCGAATCGGTGGCAATTGTTACCATATTTTAACCGTTTGCCAGTACCGCTCCCGGCTATAATCTGCCCCCATGAACTTGCTTAAAACCCTCGCCGCCATCTCCAGCATGACCATGCTGTCCCGTGTAACCGGATTATTGCGCGAAAGCCTGTTCGCGCGCGCCTTTGGCGCCGGCGCCTACACGGACGCCTTCATTGTTGCCTTCCGCATCCCCAACCTGTTGCGCCGATTGTTTGCCGAGGGAGCGTTCTCGCAAGCCTTCGTGCCGATCTTGTCTGAATACAAGAATCAGCACGGCCAGGAAGCGAGCAAGCAGCTGGCCGACCATGTGGCCACCACCCTCGTCTGGGCCACCCTGCTCGTGTCCGCCATCGGCATCGTCGGCGCGCCCTGGTTCGTGTATGTGATCGCCACGGGTCTCTCCAAGGACCCGGGCGCTTTTGACGCGGCCGTGTGGATGACGCGGTTGATGTTCCCCTATATTACTTGCATGTCGTTCGTGGCCCTGGCCGGCGGCATCTTGAATACCTGGCGCGAATTCAAGATTCCCGCGTTCACGCCGGTGCTGCTGAACCTGTCGTTCATCGCCGCCTCGCTGTTCCTCGCGCCCTATTTGAAACAGCCGATCTACGCCATGGCCATTGCCGTGTTCGCAGGCGGCCTGCTGCAAGTGGCGATCCAGATTCCCGCGCTGATCAAGATCGGCATGCTGCCGCGCCTGTCGATCAATCCCGCCATCGGCCTGTCCGACGGCGGCGTGCGCCGCGTGCTGAAGAAGATGGGGCCGGCCGTGTTCGCCGTCTCGGCAGCGCAGATCAGCCTGATGATCAACACCAGCATCGCGTCGCGCCTGGCAGAAGGCAGCATTTCCTGGCTGTCGTATGCGGACCGCCTGATGGAGTTTCCCACCGCCATGCTGGGCGTGGCCCTGGGCACCATCTTGCTGCCCAGCCTGTCGAAGGCGAACGTGGATGGCGACAAGACGGAATACTCGGCCCTGCTGGACTGGGGCTTGCGTTTGACCTTCCTGCTGGCCCTACCCGCCGCCGTGGGCATGGCGACCCTGGCCACGCCGCTGATCGCCACGCTCTTCCATTACGGGAAGTTCACGGCCGAATCCGTGACCATGTCGACGCAACCGCTCGTGGCCTACAGCCTGGGCTTGATCGGCATCATCCTCGTCAAGACTCTCGCGCCCGCGTTCTATGCGCGCCAGGACATCCGTACGCCCGTGAAAATCGCCATCGGCGTCTTGATCGCCACGCAGCTGATGAATCTGCTGTTCGTGCCCTACATCGCCGTGGCCGGCCTGGCCCTGTCGATCGGCCTGGGCGCCTGCCTGAACGCCACTTTTCTCTACTGGGGCTTGCGCAAGCGCGGCATCTACCAGCCGAAACCGGGCTGGGCCAAGTTCTTCCTGCGCCTGCTGCCGGCACTCATCGTGATGGGCGGCGTGGCGTATGCGGGCGCCGTGCGCATCGACTGGATCGCCATGCAAGCCCATCCGTTGCTGCGGGCCGGCGCGCTGGCCCTGGTGGTGGCCCTGTGCGGCGTGGCGTACTTTGCCACGCTATTACTGGTCGGCTTCCGCTTCCGCGACTTCAAGCGCCATGCTTGACCAGCTGCGCAGGACGTTGTTGCCGGCGTCTTGCCTTAGCAGATTATCCAGTCGAAAAAAAACCCGCCGAAGCGGGTTTTTTTTCATTGCAGCGAAAGCTTAGTCAGCTTTCTTGGCGCGGCGGCGTGCGACGGCGCCAACCAGCGCCAGGCCGCCCAGCAGCATGCCATAGGTTTCTGGTTCTGGTACTGGCAGGGCCGAAACCGTGCCTACGTACTGAACATTTTTCACCAGGGTCAGGCCCGTGACTTGCACCGTGTAGGTGCCTGCGGCCAATTGACCTGCCCAGCTCAGATTCTGGATGCCGCTAGCCGTGCTCTTGGTCAGATCGCCATAGCCGACCAGGGTCGCTGCGAAATCCTTGATCGCGCCATTAGCAACGGAGAACGTTTGCAGAGCACCGAACGAGGTCGACGATGGAGCCAGCAACTGGAAGGTCCACGAATCATTGATCTCCGAATTGATGGCGAACTTGGTCGTGAAAGCCGACAAGGTATCGGAACCGGTTGGATCCAGGATACCCAGGTCGTAGGTTGCTGCCGATGCGCTGAACGATGCTGCTGCCATGATGCCTGCAGCGATAAATTTCAATTTCATAGTTTATCCCTTAAAAAGTAATTTATGGCTGCAATGCGCAGGCCACCAATAGTTTTAGTACCGGAAGTACTGAACAGAATGGTAGCATAATTACATCGAATTACTTATAAATATTTTATCGAAGTTTCACCTGAGATAACTATTTTCTAAATGAACTATTTGCCAGTATCTATGAATTTCTATGAAAAAATAGTTGCCGGCGCACACATTTATTTTTCCCATGTTTTAAGGTAAAAACGCCTATTCGGCAGCGTTTTCAGCGGGATTTTGCGGTTCTGGCTGCTCAACTGGCTCTGGCAGCGTTTGTTCTTGCGCTGGAGTAACAGGGCGAGAAAACAACGGTGGCTCCGGCAAGACGGGCGCGGTGCCGGTCTCATCACTCGCCGGCACAGTTGCCGCTCCCGTAGGCGGGACGGATGACACCCGGGCATCGGCCATGAAGCGCCATTCCGAGAAATGCGTCTTGCCTTCAAAGCCGGTGAACCGGGCCTCGAAATTGCCGATCTTTAATGGCGCCGTCTGCGACAGGCTGTGCACGCCAATGATGCCATTGCTGCCGGGCTGGTACAGCAAGCCCCACTCGGCGCGCCCCGTGATGGGATCGACAAACAGCTTGCGCAAATGCCGGCGCAACTGGGGCGTACGGGGATCGCGCAGCAAGGCGGCAAGGCTGGGCGGCTGTTGCGGCTGGCCCGGCGGCGTGGCGGCCGCATAGCTGTAGAGGGCATCTGAAAACTGCGCGCCGATATCGAGCAATTCCTGCTCTGCCGCCTGGCGCTGCAGCAAGGAACCCATCTTCAGGCCGGCCGCCCCTACCAAGCCCAGGATGGCCACCAGAATGATCAAGCCCAGGTACGTAAAACCGCGCTGGCGGCGCGCAGGACGGTGCATGGCCGCTACCAGTCGGCAAACGGCGTGCCGCTGCGGTCCTTGCCGGGCGCGCCGCTTTTCACGTCATACACCTGGCCCGGCGTATCGTCGGGCGGCGGCACGATGAGCCAGCTACTGTCGCTATCCGTGATGGGATCGATGGGCATGGCGCGCAGGTATTTCTTTTCCACCAATTGCTCCAAGGTATCCGGATAGCGCCCCGTATCGCCGTGGAACTGGTCGATGGTCGTGCGCAGGTTGCGCAAGTTATCCGCCAGCACGGTTTCCTTCGCCTTGTCGAGACTGGGAAAGTAGCGGGGCACGGCCAGGGTCAGCAGCAGCGCCACGATGCCGAGCACCACCAGCAATTCGATCAGGGTAAAACCGCGCGTGCGGTGTGGGGAGTTTTCAGCAGCCATGGTTCACCATAGACGGTAGGGCACGTTGTTCAAGCCGGTCTTGCCGGACGTGCTATATACATCGTACACGTCGTCGCCTTCGCGCGGTTCGGCCGCCTCGCTGGCGTAGCTGCGCTTGCCCCACGTTTGCGCATCGCTCAGGCCCGAATCCCCGTTGAACGGGTCGCGCGGCACGCGGCGCAAAAAGAACATCTTGCTGCGCTTCGGGCTGCGCTGATCCGGCACGCCCTCGACCAGCAATTCCAGGCTTTTCGGATAACCGCTGGCGTCTGTCGCGCGCACGATGCGGCCCTCGTCGCCGGCCCGTTTATAAGCATCGATCCCCTGGCGAATCTCGCGCAGCGCGCGCCGCAATTCCTGCTCCTGGCGCCGCTGCACCGTCACCTGCGTGACGGGAATGACCAGGGTGGCCAGCACGCCCAGGATGGCCAGGGTCACCAGCAGCTCGATCAGGGTGAAGCCGCCCTGCCCACCCTGCGCATGCGCCAGTCTCATTTGGCAGGCGGTGGCGGCGCCACGGGCACCGGCTGGCTCGACGACAGCGGCAAGGGCGCCGCCTGCAGCGGTACGGGCTGGCCCGACGATATCGGCAAGGGCGACGCGGCCGGCTCGGGCGACGGCGCCACCTCCGGCGCGGGCACCGTCTGCGGCAGCGGCGCCGGCAAAGCGCCCGGCGTCATCAGCGGCTGCGCCGGCGCCGGCTGCATGCCGACGGCCGACGGGCCGGAACGCACGATCACCGTGCCCGGCATCTGCGTGGGCGCCTTGGCTGCCATGTCGGGACGGCGGCGGAAGCTGCCTTCCGTGCCGGCCGAGAATTCCGATTCCTTCGCCTCCGGACGCTGCACCGTGCGCACCAGGTGCGGCGTGATCGACAGCACGATTTCCGTCTTCTGGCTGTCATCCTTGCTGCTGCCGAACAGCCGCCCCAGCACGGGGATGTCGCCCAGGCCAGGCACCTTGTTGCCCGAGCTGCGCTCCTCATTGTTGATCAAGCCCGCCAGCACCTGGTTTTCGCCATCCTTCAGCTGCAGCATGGTCGACGCCTGGCGCGTGCCGATCTGGTACAGGGTCGAGCCGCTGCGGGTGGTGGTGGCCGCGCCCAGGTTGCTCACTTCGAGCGAGATGCGGATGCCCACCTCGTTGTTCAAATAAATGGTCGGCTCGGCATTCACCGTCAGGCCCACGTCCAGGTAGCTGATCGATTCGGAAGCGAAGCCGCCCGTGCCCGGCGAAATGGTGGTGGTCACCACAGGCACCCTGTCACCGATGACGAACTTCGCCTTTTCCCGGTTGCGCACGCGGATGCGCGGGTTGGCCAGGATGTTCGCGTCGCCGTCCGTCTTGTTGGCGTTTGCCGTCACGGCCAGGTTGTTCACGCCGATGGTGCGCTGGTTCAGATTATTCAGGTCATTGATGGTCAGCCCCACGCCGCCCGACGTGCTCAATGGCGTCAGGGTCAGGCTCGAAGGCCAGGCCACGCCCAGTTCCATCAGGCGGCTGCGCTTGACTTCGAGGATTTCCAGTTCCAGCACCACTTCCGCCTCGGGCACGTCCTGCAGCGCGATCAGGCGTTCGGCCAGGCGGATCGCCTCTGGCGTGTCGCGCACGATGACGAGGTTGAGCTTTTCATCGGCCACCACGTCGCGCGTCTTCAGAATCGTCTTGAGCGTGTTGGCCACCTGCTTGGCGTCCGCGTTCGCCAGGAAGAAGGTTTTCACCAGCACTTCCTGGTACTCCTTCAATTTCGCCGCCACGTTCGGATAGATCAGGATCGTATTCGCATCCATCACCTGCTGCTCCAGCTGATTCGTCACCAGCAGGAAGTAGACGGCCGATTCCACCGTGCTGTTTTTCAGGAAGATCGAGGTTTTCGCGTCCGCCTTGACGTCCTTGTCGAAGACGAAATTGAGGCCGGAACGGCGCGCGATCAACTCGAACACCTGCTTTAACGGCGCGTCGCGAAACTCGATCGTGATCGGCTGCTTGTACGATTTGGCCAAGCCCGATTCGACCACGGGCGGCGCCGTTTTTTCATCGACGTCGCGCAGCAGCGTGCGCGCGCCCGCATGGTTCGGCTGCTCCGTGAGGATGGCGTTCAGGCGCTGGCGCGCGGGATCGTAGCGCTTGGCTTCGATATCCTTTTGCGCTTCGGCCAGCAGCTTGCCCTGGCGCTGTTCGCGCTCGAGCGCGCGCAAGCCGCTGTTGGCCCGCTCGTTTTGCGCATCGATTTCCAGCACGCTCATGAAGGAGGCGCGCGCCAGGTCGGCCTGCCCCGCCTGCGCCTGGCGCTCGGCCTGCTGCAAGCGGCTGCCGGTCGCCCGTTCGCGCGCCTGCAGATAGGCGCTGCGGTATTGCGCGTTGCCGGGGTCCTGCTGCAGCGCTTCCTGCAGCTTTTGCAGGCCGGCCGTCACCTGGTCTTGCGCGATCAGCTCGCGCCCATCGCGGTAAGCCTGCTGCCCTGCGCAGCCCGACAGCAGCAAGAGCAGCAGCGCCGATGAAAAGGAACGAGACATCACTCGGAAACTCCAATGTTGAGCTGCTGAACCTGGTTCAACGGCAGATAAGTGAGCGTCATGACGGGCGGCGCGATCGTCACGACCTTGTAGGCGCCATCGATGACGGTATTGGCGCGCACGATATACGTCTTGTCGGCGCGCGACAAAAACACTTCCCAAGCGCCGTCGGCGGCCGCCTTGCCCAGGTAGACGAAAGGCAGCGGCGGCACCATCGGCGGCGGTGGCGGTGCGGCCGTCACCGCTATTTTCGGCGGCGGCGGATTCCAGTTCTGGCTCTGGAAGACACCGCCGGCGCCGCCAAAGGTGTCGCCATCCTCGCCCGCCACTTCGCTGCGCGGCAGCAAGGCCAGGATGGCCGGCTGCGCGGCAGGTGCTTTGGCAGCCGCATGGCGCGCGGGCGCCACGGCCCGCTCCACGGCTTCGGCCACGTCGGCCACGGGCTGACGCTCGCCGAACAGCAGCAAGGCGCCCGCGCCCAGCACGCCGGCCAGCATCAGATAATGGCGCGGGGTCATGGCGTTTCTCCCGCAGCGCCAGGCGTATCGGTCAGATAAAAGGTCAGGCGCAAGCGCGCTTCGAGTTGCGTATCGGCGATCTGCTCGCGGCGAAAACTCAGTTCGTCCAGCGAGGCGAAAGGGACGGCGCGCAACGCTTGCAGCGCGAACTGCCACACGGCCGCATAACTGCCCTTCAGCGGCAAGGTCACCTGGTAGGTGGCGACACGGCTGGCCTTGTCGTAGCCGCTCTTGTATTCACCCTGCGCCAGCAGCAAGCCGTTTTTCGCAGCCAGGTCGAACAGCTGCTTGACTTGCTGCTCCGCGTGGCGCTGCTGTCCCAGGGCGGCATAAAAGCGCGCCAGGTTTTCGCTGGCCGTCGCCGGCGCCGCCGCAGCCACCACGGCCAGTGCTGGCTGCGGCAAGGGCCGCGCTTCCAGCTGCGCCGCCACGGCGCGCTGCTGCCAGGCCCAGACCCATGCAGCCGTACCCAGCGCGAGCAGGGCGACGGCCAGGCAGGCGGGCGCGCCCAGGCGGCGCAACAGCAGTTGCGAACGCAGGCGCAAGCTATTGAGATCGATGGCCATCATGGCGTGCCCCAGCGCGCTTCAAGCTGGAAGCGCAAGGGTTTGTTCGGATCGAGCGCGTTGATTTCATGGCGCAGCAGCTGCACGCGCATGCCGAACAGCTCCTGCTGCTTCAGTTGCGCCACATACGCCACCATGGCGTCGCTGCTGGTCGTTTCCGCCGTGATCTTCAGCACGCGCTTGCGCGCATCCGGTTCCAGCGCCAGCAGCGCGACCCCTGGAGGCGTGGCGCTGGCCAGCGCATCCTGCAAGTCGCGCCACGGCAGGTTCAATTGCAGGATGGCCGCATTCACGGCCGCCGCCTGCGCCGGCGCGATCGGCGTGGACACCACCGGCGCCGGCCCCTGCGTGGCGGCCAGCACGCGCTGCTGGGCGCGCTGCAACTGTCCCTCGCGCAGCTGCTGGCGCTGCAGCGCGGCGCTGCCGCTGTACGCCGCCGTGACGGCCAGCGCCACGCCCAGCGCGCCGATGCACCACGCCCAGGCGGGCACGCGGTGCAGGCTGCGGCGCCAGTTTGGCGGCGCGAAATCGATATCGAGGCGCGTCATGCCACGCCTCCGCTGTGCGCCAGCCGGGCGGCCGGCGACAAAGCGCCTTCGCCATCCGGCGCGGGAAAAACCTGGCATTGGAATTCTTTGACCGGCGTCAGCCATGCCGCTGGTACCGCGCCGCACAGCTGCAGCAGCGCCGGTGCGGACACGCCTTGCAGCAGCGCCTCGCGCGCCAAGGTCTGCGCCAGCCACTCCCTGCCAGCGCCAGGCGGCACGGGCAGCGCGCGCACGGCGCGCAGGCGGCCATCGTGGCGCACGCCCAGGGTCAGGGTATTTTCCTGCAACTGGCCAAACCAGGCGCCCGGCTTCAACGCGCCATGCCAGCGGTTCCAGTGGCGCGCGAATTGCGGCGTAATGAAAATCAGGACCAGCTTGCGTGCGTCGGCCACGCGCGTCAGCTGCGCCAGCAGCGCACGGGGCACGGCACAGAAAAACGGCGCGCGCGCATCCCAGGCGCTGCTGCTGCGCCACAAGCCGGGGGCATCGCCATACAGCGACTGGAAGCGCAGCGCGGCGGCCGCCTCGATGTCGGCCAGGCGCGCGGCGCCGTGCGGCATGTCCACTTGCCACAGGCGCGTCAGTCCATCGTCGAGCACCACGGACAAGGGCCAGCCCGCGTATTCGCCAGCCGGCAGTATCTGTTCCAACGCCTGGCCCAGGGCGGCAAAGTCGCCGTACGCCGCGTCGTCCGGCGCATACGCGGCTTCGCCCAGCGGCGTCCAGGCGGGCGCGCGCCAGCGGCTGCCGCGCCACAGGCTTACCTTGCCCGCCGCCACGCCCAGGCGTAATCCTTGTCCAAGACCTCTACGCATGCAGGGTGACCCTCTTGATTTCCGTGATGGTGGTGGCGCCCCGCTTGACAAGTTCCAGCGCCGCCAGGCGCAGGCTGCGCGTGCCGTTCGCATACGCGGCCGCCTTGATCTGGCGGATCGGCTTTTTATCGACGATCAATTCGCGGATTTCATCGGTCAGCACGAGGATTTCGGCAATCGAGCGGCGCCCCTTGTAGCCCGTGCCGCGGCAGTCGCCGCAGCCCTTGCCCTGCTTGAATTGATACTCCGCCACGTCGGCGCGCGCCAGGCCCACGCTGGCCAGCTCGGCATCGTCGGGTGTGTATTCCGTGGCGCAATGGGGGCAGTTGGTGCGGATCAGGCGCTGCGCCCAGATGCCGTTCAGGGCCGAGACAAACGCATACGGGTCGATGCCCATGTGGGTAAAACGGCCGAACACGTCGAACACATTATTTGCATGCACGGTGGTGAGCACCAGGTGGCCCGTGAGGGCCGACTGCACGGCGATTTCCGCCGTTTCGCGGTCGCGGATCTCGCCCACCATGATCTTGTCGGGGTCGTGCCGCAAAATCGAGCGCAAGCCCTTGGCAAAGGTCAGCCCCTTCTTTTCATTGACGGGAATTTGCAGAATGCCGGGCAACTGGTATTCGACGGGGTCTTCGATGGTGATGATCTTTTCTCGCCCGTTGTGGATTTCCGTCAGCGCCGCGTACAGGGTCGTCGTCTTGCCCGAGCCGGTCGGTCCCGTGACGAGCAGCATGCCGTAGGCTTCCTGCGCCAGCGCGCGCAAGGCGACCAGCGATGGCGAGTCAAAGCCCAGCGCTTCAAGGGTCAGCGCGCCGTACGCCTCGATCATGGCGCGCTTGTCGAGGATGCGGATGACGGCGTCCTCGCCATGGATGCTGGGCATGATGGAGACGCGCAAGTCGATTTCGCGCCCGCCCGATTCGACGCGGAAGCTGCCGTCCTGCGGCACGCGGCGCTCGGCGATATCGAGTTCGGCCAGCACTTTCAGGCGCGAGATGATGTGCTCGGCCACTTCGATGCCGTTGACGGACGTGGCGTGATCGAGCACGCCGTCGACCCTGTACTTGACGGCCAGGCCGCCCGCCGTGCTTTCCAGGTGGATGTCCGAGGCGCCCGCCTTCAGCGCGTCATACAGGGTCGAGTTGACCAGCTTGACGGCGGGGCTGGCCGCTTCCGAGACGCTGGCGAACGACAGCACGGCGGCCGTCTTGCCGTCGCGCCGCGCGTCGGTGGCGGCGCCCGGCAGCAGGCTGTCGACGGCGCGCGCCGATTCTTCCTGCTTCGACAGATAGGCGCCGATGTCGGCCTGCAATGCCAGGCGGATACTCAAGGCGCCCTGCCCCGCGCGCGCATTCAGCCAGGTTTGCAGGTCGAGATCGAACGGGTCGGCGATCACGCCCACCAGCTGGCCGTCGGCGGCGCGCAGCAGCACGCTGTGGCGCGCCAGCGCCTGCGACAATGGCAGCACGTCGAAAGCGGGAGACAAGGCCAGCATGTCGGCCGTTTCCAGCACGTCCAGGCCGAACGGGCGCGCCAGTTCGCGCACCACGGCGCGCGCCTCGATGCCGCTCAGTTCCTGCAATTCCTCGACCAGGCTGCGCTTCGATTGCCGGCTCAGGACGCGCGCGCGCTGCAGCAGCGCGGGGTCGATGGCCACGATGGGCGCAACAGGCGCGGATTCGGTTTGCATCATGAAATATCGCCGGCAAGGTCAAAGATGGGCATGTACAGCAGGATCACGATGGCCCCCACGACGAGGCCGATGGCAGCCATGAGCAGCGGCTCGAAGGTGCGCGTAAAACGGTCGATCCAGCGGCTGATTTCACCGTCGTAAAAAGCGGCCGACTGCGTCAGCATGGGGCCCATGTCGCCCGTGCGCTCGCCCACGCGCAGCATGCGCAGGGAAATGGGCGTCGTCAATTGATGCTGCTCGAACGCGGACGACAGCGGCTGGCCCGCCTCGATGGCGCCGCGCGCCTGTTGCAAGGACGCCTGCATGCCCGGCGAGACCATCGCCTGCACGGTGGCGATCGCCTGCACGATGGTGATGCCGCCCTCGGCCAGCATGCCCAGGGTCAGGTACAGGCGCGACAGTTCATAGATGCGCACGCGCTCGCCGATGCCGGGCAACTTCGCCAGCAGGCGCGCCACGCCGCCGTTGCGCAGCACGCGCCGCACGGCGGTGAACACGATGCTGCCGACGAGTGCCAACCCGAGCAACAGCAACACGCCATGCTGCGTGACGAACTGGCCCCAGCTGAGCATCACTTGCGACATCCAAGGCAGATTGCGCCCGGCGCCCTGGTAGACCTCGGCGAAACGGGGCACCACATAGCTGATCAGGAAGGCACTGACGCCGCCGCCCACGGCCAGCAGGATGGCGGGATAGATGGCGGCGCTGACGATCTTGCCGCGCACCGCATCGATGCGCTGCTGGTAGTCGATGTAGCGCGACAGGGCGCGCGGCAAGTCGCTTGTGCCCTCGGCCGCCTTGACGATGCCGATATACAAGGGAGGAAACAGTTCAGATTGCTCGCCCAGCACGGTGGAAAAGCGCTTGCCTTCGCGCAAGCCTTCCAGCAGGCGCGTGAGCACGCTGCGCGTGGCCGGCGACGCTTCTTTTTCCAGCAAGGCTTCCAGCGCTTCGACGATGCCCAGGCCCGCTTGCAGCAGCGCCAGCAATTCCTGGCTGAACAGCAGCAGGGGCAAGGCCCGCGCGCGCTGGCGCCCGGCCGCGCTGAACGGCGTGGCCCGCACGGGGCGGATGGCGCTGACAAACAGGCCGCGCGCTTCGGCCTGGCGGCGCGCGTCGGCTTCGTCGCGCCCGTCGATCACGCACGTCTGCAAGGTAGCTACGGCCTGGTCCGTGGAAAGCGCGCGTACTTCGAACTGCATGATGGCTTGTCCGTAGGAAAAAGATTGGCGCTGGCGCTATTGCGAGCTGATGTCGGCGTTCTCGCCGCTGCCGCCCGGCTGGCCATCCTTGCCCATCGAGACGATATCGTACTCGCCCTTGCTGCCTGGCGCACGGTATTGATAGGCATGCCCCCACGGGTCGAGTGGCACAGCCTTTTTCAGGTAAGGACCATTCCAGCGCGTGCCGGCGGCGGGCGGCGCCACCAGCAGCGCGGCCAAACCCTCTTCCGTGGTGGGATAGCGCCCCACATCGAGGCGGTAGGTGTCGAGCGATTTTTCAAACGCCTCGATCTGCGCCTTGGCCACCGTCACTTCCGATTTGCCCAGCTGGGCGAAATACTTGGGGCCGACATACGCCGCCAGCAAGCCGATGATGACGATGACGACCAGCAATTCGAGCAAGGTAAAGCCGCGCGCATGGCGCGTTGCCGCAAAGTTCTGCCTGTGTGCTGCATGCATCCGCTAACTCCTTATTGCCGACCTTCAATACATTGTGTCGCCATGCGCGGCGGATGGCCACGCACGGGCGACACGCGCTTGCCTGATGCTTATCAGCCTACCATGCCGCTTATGGTTAATACAATCTTTTCTTTGTACTGTGAACAACAAATTCCGGCGGAAACCATCCAGTGTGCGCGAAACCGCCACGGCGCCGCGCGCGCTTGACTGGCTGGTCAATTACTCAACTATTTTCAATGCGGAAACTATCTACTCCTGGTTACCAAATCATAGTGAGTGATGAATTTTATTCATTCATTATTTGTAACTTTCAAATTAAATTTGCAAGAATATCAAACAATGGAATTGCCTCTTTTGCTATAGTAAAAATCAATTTTCTACGCATTGGTCTTATCCGGCCGCGCAGGAGAGAGCATCCAAGACAGCATCCCAGACGCAAAACATATTGCATCCTACATAATCAGCAAGGGAAAATTCATGACTCGTATTGTGCATTCGAAGGCAACTGCCGCAGCAAGTCCTTTCTCGGCCAAGCAATGGACCGGCGCCGCCATCCTGGCCCTGTCCGCCGCCTGGGCCCCCGCCGCCATCGCGGACGTGATCAACTTTGATAAAATCGACAGCCAGTTCGTCGGCCACGGCGATTCCCTGGAATTCGGCAAATTCCTGCTGACGGGCGCTTCGAATACCGTCGGCGCCAGTTATGGCGACCTGGTCGGCGCCGTGTTCGACGGCACGGACCCGGCCGCATGCGGCATGGCGTGTCCGACCAACAATACGAGCAATTACTATGCATCCCTCAACGACGGCATCGTCTACCTCGATCCGCTGAATACGGGCGGCAGCGTCAGCCTGCAGGGTTTCGACGCCAGCTTCATCGGCTACGCCCAGGGCGTCACCTATCCAGCCGTAGCGGGACTGCTGCGCGTGCAAGGCTTCTATGCCAACGGTTCGTCCATCTATGAAACCTATCAGCTGGGCGGCCCCATCGGCGGCAACTTCCAGTTCCAGCATTACAACACCAGCGCCAGCTTCGGCAGCCAGCAATTCGCCTCGCTGGCCTTCTTCGGCTTCACTTGCAACACGGCCGGCAGTTGCAACGCCTTCACGACCAACAAGGGCCAGTTTGCGCTCGACAATATCGTCGCCTCGGTACCGGAGCCATCGACCTACGCGATGATGCTGCTGGGCCTGGCAGGCATCGGTTTCGCGGCGCGCCGCCGCCAGCAAGCCTGATCTTCCCTTTCGATTCCCGCTACCGTCACCAGGAAACCCTACATGACATTCCGCCCCACCTTGCGTCCCATTTCGCTCGCCGTGCTGAGCCTGTTTGCCAGCCTCAGCTTCCAGGCCCACGCCGACGACCTGCGCCGCCCCTACATCGTGCAGCTGACCGACAAACCGATCGCTTCCTACACCGGCTCGGTGGATGGCCTGGATGCCACCCAGCCTGCCGCCGGCAGCCGCCTCGACCTGGCCAGCACGCAAGTGCAGCTGTACGGCGACTACCTTGAACAGAAACAGGCGCGGGTACAAGCCCTTGTCGCCGCCGCACCCGTGCAATACCAGTACAAGATCGTCCTCAACGGTTTTTCCGCCCTGCTGACGGACGCCGAAGTGCGCCAGCTGCAAGCGAGCGGCGAAGTGGCCAGCATCGCCCCCGACGAACCGCGCGCCCTGCAAACGAACTACACGCCGACCTTCCTGGGCCTGGACCAGCCGGGTGGCCTGTGGAGCCAGCTGGGAGGCAAGCAGCATGCGGGCGAAAACATCATCATCGGCATCGTCGATGGCGGCGTGTGGCCGGAAAACCTGTCGTACGCGGACAGGGTCGACGCCAACGGCGCCCCGACCTTCGACCCGAACGCCACCCTGGCCTACGGCGCCGCGCCGGCCGCCTGGAAAGGCAGCTGCCAGACGGGTGAAGGCTTTACGCAAGACCACTGCAACAACAAGCTGCTCGGCGCGCAGTATTTCAACGCCGTGCGCCTGACCGAGACGGACAAGATCCAGCACTGGAGCGAATTCACCTCGCCGCGCGATTCCATCGGCGACCCGAATGGCGAAGGCGGCCACGGCACGCACACCTCGTCCACCGCGGGCGGCAATGCGGGCGTGCCGGTGACCGTGAACGGCTCGCCGCTGGGCGCCATTTCCGGCGTGGCGCCGCGCGCCCGTCTGTCCGTCTACAAGGTGTGCTGGTCGTACAACCTGGCTACCCAGCCGACCGGTGCGAAGAACGGCTGCTACGGCGGCGACAGCGTGGCGGCGATTGAAAAAGCCGTGCAGGATGGCGTGCACGTGATCAACTACTCGATCAGCGGCGGCGGCACCGTCAACGACCCCGTCGAGCAAGCCTTTTTGCACGCATCGAATGCGGGTGTGTTCGTTGCCGCGTCGGCCGGCAATGCGGGCCCGGCCAATACCGTGGCGCACGTCAGCCCATGGATCACCACCGTGGCCGCCTCGACGCACAACCGCGCCAACCAGGCCAAGGTGACCTTGAGCAACGGCGCCAGCTACACGGGCGCCTCGCTCAACTACAACCCGCTGCCGGCCACCACGCTGATCCGCGCGCAAGACGCGGGCCTGCCCGGCGCCGATGCGCAAAAACTGGCCCTGTGCTACCGCGCCGGAGACAACGGCGGCGTGGCCCTGCTGGATCCGGCCAAGGTCGCCGGCAAGGTCGTCAGCTGCTTGCGCGGCACCACGGCGCGCACCGATAAAGGCATCGCCGTGCTCGAAGCGGGCGGCGCCGGCATGGTGCTGGTCGACACGGGCGTGGGCCTCGTGTCCGACCCGCACGTGCTGCCGGCCGTGCACGTGAGCGCCGCCGATGGCGCGCTGATCAACGCCCAGGCGCAAACGGGCACGGCCACGGCCGCCATCTCGCGCTTCGTCACCAACGGCAACGGCCCTGCCGCCCCCGTGGTGGCCGACTTCTCGTCGCGCGGCCCGAACCTGTACGACGCCAACCTGCTCAAGCCTGACGTCACCGCGCCTGGCGTGGACATCCTGGCCGGCGGCACGCCTGCCCTGACGCGCGCCCAGCGCGACGCCGTGCAGGATGGCAGCCTGGTGCCGGCGCAAGCCTACATCTTCCTGCAAGGCACTTCGATGGCCAGCCCGCACGTGGCCGGCCTGGCCGCCCTGCTGCGCCAGCAGCATCCGGACTGGAGCCCGGCCGCCATCAAGTCGGCCCTGATGACGACCGGCAGCGCCACCCTGCCCGACATCCAGGCGGGCGACGCGCGCGGCATCCTGCCATGGGGCCAGGGCGCCGGCCACGTGACGCCAAACAAGGCGACCGATCCCGGCCTCGTGTATGACGCCAACCTGGCCGACTACAAGAAATACATGTGCGGCGTCGGCATGACGGCCGAATGCGCGGGCGGCACCCTGGCCGGCTACAACCTGAACATGCCGTCCATCACCATCGGCAACGTGCTGGGCACGCAAACGGTGACGCGCCGCGTCACCAACGTGGGCAGCAGCAGCGCCACCTACACGGCCAGCGCCTCGCTCAGCGGCTACAGCGTGACGGTAACGCCTGCCACCTTGGCGCTGGCACCCGGCGAAACCAAGTCCTTCACCGTGACCCTGGCGCGCACGACGGCGCCGGATAATGCCTGGCAGTATGGCGCCCTCGTGTGGAGCGACGGCGTGCACACGGTGCGCAGCCCCGTCACGGCCCGCTCGGGCCGCGCGGTGCAGTCGCCGGCATTGCTGCAGGCCGACAAGGTCAGCGGCCTGCGTTCGCTGACCCTGTCCACCGGCTTTGCCGGCAAGGTCGGCGCGGCGACGGGCGGCCTGAAGGAAGTGGCGCGCAGCGCACAAACTATCAGCCAGGCAGCGCCGGGCAGCGTGGAAACGCTGGCGCAGATGGCCGACGCGTGCAAGGCGGGTGGCAGCGGCGTGCGCGCAGTCAATGTCAGCATTCCCGCCAGCACCGTCGTGGCGCGCTTCGAAATCTTCGACCGCGACACCACGGAAGGCGCCGGCAATGACCTCGACATGCTGCTGCTCAACAGCGCCGGCGCGACCGTCGCCACCTCGGCCACGGCCGGCTCGAACGAGGCCATCACCCTCACCACCCCGGCCGCAGGCAACTACAAGGTGTGCGTGATCGGCTACGAACTGGCAAATGGCGTCTCGACCGGCTTCGGCCTGTCGTCGGCCGTCGTCACGACAGCCGACAAGGGCGGCAACCTGAAAGCCACCCTGCCAACCAAGGTGTACGTGGGCGGCAGCGCCACGGCCGGCGTCAGCTGGTCGGGGCTGGAAACGGGCAAGCGCTACCTGGGCGGCGTAGTCTTCCTTGATGGTAACAACGCGGCAGCGTCCACCACGGTACTGTCGGTGGAGACCAACAGCCCCTTGCCGCTGGCCGTCCCCAGCCAGCGCAACGTGAGGGCGGACGCCAAGCTGTAACGCTATCGCTCCAGCGGTAACACAACGCGCCCTGCGGGGCGCGTTTTTTATGCGCGACGCGCGTACAATCGACGCATGTCCACACTACGCCTCGGTATTGCCATCCTGGCCGGCATGGCCGGCATCCATGCCCTGCCTGTCGCGGCGCAGGCCGCCGCGGCGCGGCTGTCGTATCTGGTGCAATTGCGCGCCCCGCCGCTGGCCTCGCAAGCGGACGGGGTGCATGGGCTCGATACCAACAGCGATGCCGCGCGGCGCTACACGGCACGGCTGGAAGCGCAGCAGCGCGCCGTGCTGGCGCTGGTGCCCGATGCCCCCGTGCAATATCGCTACACGGCGGCCTTCAACGGCTTTGCCGCCATGCTGACACCGGCCGAAGTGGCCCGCCTGCAAGCGAGCCCGGACGTGGCGCGGGTATCGCCCGGCAGCATCGAACACACGCAAGATGGTAATGAAAAGATGCAGGCCCGGCCGCGGGACCAGCGCTAATGGCTGAGCAGGCGCAGCGCAATGCCGCGCGACACGGCTTGCGTGCGGTTACTGACGCCCAATAATTTATAGATGCGCTGCAAGTGGCTTTTCACGGTCCAGCCGCTGATGCCGAGGATTTGTCCCACCTCGTCATTGCTTTTCCCCTCGCGTACCCAATGCAGCACTTCCAGCTCGCGCGCACTGGCCGCGCGCGTGGCAGCCGGGCCGGTCACGGGCGCACGCTGCCTGCCTGGCAGCGCCAGCCAGTGCACGTGCAGGTAGGGCAGCAGCAATTCCAGCGCATACGCCTGACGCGCCGCGTCCGCCGGCGTCACGGCGAAGAGGGCAAAAAAGCTGCCGCCGGCGTCGCCCACGCTGCCATGCACCAGCACGCCGTCGATGATGCCGGCCCGCCGGTCGCCCGCGCGCCAGGCCAGCGCAAGGTGCGCCAGCTGGCCTTGCCGCTGGCGCAGTTGCGCGTGATCGGGCGCGGCGCTGTGCCAGGCTTCGCTGCGCAGCACGGCCCCGTCCGCGTCCAGCTGCGCGCACATCAATATGTCGTGCGGCAACAGCGTTTGCAGCGGCCCCTGGCTCCACAGGAAGAAATCCCCGGGCGCGGCGATGCCATGCGCGCCGAGGATGGCGTGCAGCAAGTATTCCTGTTCCCGCCCCGTCAGCAGCATCATGCGCACACGGCCGCATCGGCCGCGTCAATCGCCAGGTAGCGGTAGCCGCTGCCGCGCACGGTTTCGATGCGGTGGCCGCAGCCGCCCGGCTGCAAGGCGTGGCGCAAGCGGCCCACGTGGGCGTCGACCGTGCGTTCGTCGAGGTAGGCGGCATGGCCCCACACCTGGTCCAGCAGTTGCGCGCGGCTATGCACCCTGCCCGGATGGTCCATCAAAAAATGCAGCAGCTTGAATTCC
Source organism: Janthinobacterium sp. Ant5-2-1 (assembly GCF_001445815.1). Taxonomy (NCBI): domain Bacteria; kingdom Pseudomonadati; phylum Pseudomonadota; class Betaproteobacteria; order Burkholderiales; family Oxalobacteraceae; genus Janthinobacterium; species Janthinobacterium sp. Ant5-2-1. The sequence goes on from NZ_LNCE01000012.1 coordinate 21,636, forward strand.
ACGCGGCCAAGGTGGATGGGCACGCTACCCGCCGTTACGCGCAGGGTATGCGGGTCGAGCCGCAAGGCGGCAGCCCCGGCCGTGCCTGCGCCTGTGCGCAAGGCCGAAGGCGCGCGCCGGCGCAGCAGCGCGTGCACGCGGGCCAGCATTTCACGGGGGCCAAAAGGCTTGCACAGATAATCGTCGGCGCCGCTTTCCAGCGCCAGCACCTTGTCCTGTTCGCTGTCGCGCGCGCTGATCATGATGATGGGCAAGTCGCACAGCACGCCGTCCTGGCGCACCTGGCGCAGCAGCGCGATGCCGGACGCATCCGGCAGTTCCCATTCCAGCAGCAGCACGTCGGGCGGGTCGGCCGCCAGCAGCGCCAGCGCGCCGCGCGCATTCAGGGCACAACTGACCCGGTAGCCGGCGCCCGCGAGGTTATGCGCCAGCAGCGCCTGCATGGCAGGCGCAGGGTCCAGCACCAGGATATGGCCAGGCATCGATGCATCTCCCGAAAAAAGTTGGCAGCAGTCATGAAAATACTAGACTGCCCGACAAGTTTTTTACTATGCATCAAGCGTAAAACGGTGACTAATACAATTTAGTTTCCTGATTTATAGCTATTACGAATAAATAGATGAAAAAAAACACAGCGGCCCGCAGGCGCGCTGTGTTTAAGCTGGAAAGTCTAGGCGCGTGCGACAGCTTGGCGGCGGCGCAGGGCGAAACCGATCAGCGCCAGGCCGCCCGTCAGCATCATCCATTCCGACGCTTCCGGCACGGCCGAGATCGACGCGATGCTCGCATACGTGCTGCCGGCGATGCTGGCCGGCAAGCCGCCGTTGAGCGGGGTCAGTTCGAACTGCACCAGGTTGCCATTCGCATTGCCCAGGTAAGCCATGCCGGTGTAGTCGAGCAAGCCCACGCCAAACGTCGTGCCCGCATTGCCGGCCGTGTTCAGGAAGTCGCCGCCAAAGACGATATTGAAACCGAACTTGCCGCCCAGGGTCACGTTGTGGAACCAGTCGTTGTAGGCGCCGCTATTGCCGAAGGTCAAGGTGCCAGGCAAGCTGCCGCTGACGTTGCCTTCCATCGATTCCAGCGCACCGAACGCGCCCGAGAAATTGCTGAGCACGGCGCTGGCGCCCGGCGCCGGGCTGTTGCCGGCGATAAAAGCAAAGTCGAGGAAACCGGCGCCGGAAAAGGCGCTCGTGTCGATTTCCACGCGGTAGCCGAGCGGATCCGCCAGCGCCAGGCTGGAGCTAGCGGCCAGGAGGGCGGCCAGCACGGCGCGGCGCAGAGTGAGGTTGAATGTCGTTGTCAACATGATGGTGTCCTTAGAAGTTGCCGGCGAAGATGCTGGCGGAATAATTGATCGTCACTTTCGACGGATTGGTGAAACTGACGGCGAACGAAGCCGTCGCGCCCGGCGCCAGGCTGGCCGCGTTGACGGTGACGTAGGCGGCGCCCGCATGGCTGCCCGTGGCATTGGCCAGGCTGACGCCGGCAGGCAAGCCGCCGAACACCACCTGGAACGGGCCGTTCAAGGCGCTCGTGCCTGTGTTGGTGAACGAGAACGTGCCCGTGTATTTTTGCGTCACGCGGTTGTACGTGAGGCCCGAGCTCGCTTGCGCCACGCCGGCCGTGATGTCGCGGTAGGCGGGCTGCAAGTCCAGGCTGATGACGACGGGATCGTGGTCTGAGGCGCGGTAAGGCAAGGCGTTGTACAAGTCTTGCGGCTTGGCCGAGTCGATGTTGTAGTCGATCACTTCCGGCTCGTCCGCATTCACGTGCCATTCGGCCACGCCGGCTACTTGCGGGCTCAGCGAAGCGCTGGCCAGCGCATGGTCGAGGTAGCCGCTCTGGCCGCCAAACACGTACGAATACGGCATGCCGGACGGCCGCACGAAACGCTCGAGTTCATTGACGAAGCCGGCGCCCGTGATGACCTGGATCGGGTCTTCCGCGCCATAGGAATTGAGGTCGCCGATGACCAGCACGTCCGCGTCGCCGGCAGCGGCCGCCACCTGCGGCACGAAGCTGCCGATCAGGCGCTGGGCTTGCTGCACGCGGGTGGCGTTCCAGCAGCTCTGGCTATCGTTCTGGTCCGCGTCCAGGCCGCTCGACGGGCAGCTGCCCTTCGACTTCAGGTGATTGACGATCAGCGAGAACTTCTCGCCATTGTCGGCGCGGAAGGTTTGCGCCATCGGTGGACGGTTGTTGATGGCATTGGCGTCCGACAAGGCGCCGCCCACGAGGCCCAGCTTGGCTGGCTTGTAGATCATGGCCACGCGGATGGCGTCCGTGCCCGTGGCGGCCGGTTTCGGCACCACGGCGTACGTGACGCCGCCGATGGCCGCGTTCAGTTGTTCGACCAGGTAAGTGACGGCCGTTTCGCCATTGTTCTGGATTTCCATCAAGCCCACCACGTCCGCATCGATGGTCTTGAGTTCGGCGACGATCTTGTCGCGCTGGCGCACGAACTCGGCCAGGTTGTCGGCGCCGCGGCAATTGCTCTTGGTGGTCGAGGTTCCCACGGTACAGCCCTGCCCCGTCTGGCCAAAGATATTGTTGCCATTGGTAAAGGTGGTAAAGAAATTCAGCACATTGGCGCTGGCCACCTTGACGTTGCCAGATGGCAGTTCCGGGCTGCCCGTGCGCGGGTTGTCACGCGAGAATTGCGGCGTCTGTGTCGGCTGCAATTTGTAGGCGGCACCGCCACCGCCGATGGCGCCAAAGTCCACCACGCCCGTCAGGTCGGCTACCGTGTCGCCGCTGCGCACGGTGTTGTCCTGGCCGATATACGGTATCGTTGGCGATGCAACAAAAATGCCGTCATCGAGCACGATCAGGTTGTTCGCATTGGCGGCGATCAAGGCTTGCGCCTCGGCGGAGCCGGCCGGGTAGCGGTTGGTCGGCACTTCGCGACGCCCCGCCGACAGACTCAGTTCGCCGCGCGCGCCCAGATAGGCATTTTGCGACACGGTCAACGGTTGCGTGAAGCGCACGAGCATGCCTTCCACGGCGGCCAGGTTCTCGTTCGGCAAGGTCACGTTCGCCGGCACGATGCTGTGGCCCGCGCTTTGCGTGAGGATGGCCGTCACGTCCTTGAATTCCGTGTAGGAATTTTTCGCGCCCGATGGCGTGTATTCGACCACCGTGCCCGTCACGCGCACCAGTTCGCCAGGCTGCACGGTGGTAACCGTCGCGCCCGTGTACACGAAGATGCCGTCCGACGTCGATGGATCACCATCGCCGGCCGCATCCTGGATAAAGAAGCCCGTCCCCACTTTCAGAGTCACCACGCCTTCCGTCGTCTGCACGGAATTGGCGTAGGGGCTGCTTGCGCCGCTGCCCTGGATTTGCGGGATCGTGTGGCTGACAGCGGCCAGGCCTTGCACGGCGACATCGATCTTGCAGCTGGCGCTTTGCTGCTGGTCGTTGCTGAAATTGACGATGACAGGATAATTGCCCACCGGCACGCCGGCGGCCACCAGCAGGTTCACGCTGGCGCTCTCGCCCGCCACGCCGGCCGCGCTGAAATTGGCCAGGCTGATGCCTGCCACGGCGGGCGAGCTCAAAATAGCGGCATTCACGACGCCATCGACGTCGGACGCGCGCAGCACGGCGCTGCCGCCATTGCCAACGGCCAAGGCCAGGCTGGCAGGGCAAGTGGTGACGATCTGGTGCACGACAGGACCGCCGCACACATTCAAGGGAGAAGCCGTATTGCGCGGCGCCACGCTGCCGGTGGCAAAGTCCGCGCTATTGTCGTCCGTGTCGCCACAGCCGCCATTCGCGCGCGCAATCGACAAGGTATTCGATGGCGCGGGCGCCACGGCGCCCTCAAAGCCGTTGGCCGTACCAAAACCGACGAGATCGACGATGGCCGCGCCCGTAGGGCTGGCGCCCGTCTGGGCCGTCTTGCTATTGCTCAGCAACACCTTGCCCGCCGTGCCGGACATGGCCAGGCTGCCCGTGGCGTCCGGCGTGGGCAAGTCCTGCGTGCCGCCCGCCCCCTTGGCTTGCTGGACCAGCAGATACTGGCCCGGTTGCAAATCGATCGCCGGCAAGGCCGTCACGGACCAGCTCGTGCCAGCGGCGGACGCGTATTGCACGCTCCAGTTGCCCAGGTTCACGGGGCTGGCGCCACGGTTGAAGACTTCGATGAAATCGTTGCGGTACAGCGCACCCGTATTGCCGCCACCGCCATACACCTGGCTGATGACGATATCGGAAGCAGCCAGGGCTGGGACGGACAGGCTGGCCAGCACGGCGGCCATGACGGTCAGGCGCAGCGGCGTGCGCAAGGGGGAAAACGAGGTGTGCATGAGGATCCCGGTCGGTAAATAAATGACGCCGGCCCCACATGATCGGCCGGCGCGCCACAATTAACAAAAGTATTTCAGACTTGTTATTTGCATATTAAACGCCCGGGATGACGACTTGATGACATTTGATTAAGCCGAATGGAGTAAAAGCTTCGCCCGTGGCCCGCGGGACGACACATTTATTAGTACTCAATAAGCAACAAAAAATTCACGATGGAACGATAAACAGGCGCTTCCTGGAAAAATATGATATATTTCAGGCAAATAAGTTTTGTTCTTGATAAGCCATTGGCAACTTTAAGAACCTTGCAATACAAATGGATCGAGCGGGCCCCATCCATGCCCGGCTCTTCATCTGCCATCCTGCCGTGCACAAACAATGTCGCACAGCTAGCGTACGCATCAATTACATCCTCAGCGCCTGGCGATATTGCGCCGCGTTCAGAATGCATGTCCAAGAGGTAAGTAATGTTAAAACCAACCACCCCATTCAAGTTCGTTTCCTTGTTCGCCTGCAGCCTGCTATTGCTGGCGACTGGCACGGCGCAAGCTCAAAATGGAGCACAGCGCGCCAGCGGCGACGAGAAACGCTGCCAGGCCACGGGAGCCGCCAGCAACGCAGTCGGCAAGGCGAAGGACGCCGACCTCGATAGCACGTACAGCGCTTGCAGCCTTGTCGATGGCTTCATCGGCTTCGGCGCACGCATCAATGACGGCACCAGCACGTCGCCGGAATTCGGCAGCGGCGCTTCGGACCAGGAATTGCGACGCCCACAATTTGGCAGCGACGGCCACCGTCTGGGCAATCAATTTGCCGATGCAGGCGATGCGGCGGGCGGCACGCGGGCTCGTCCGGCGCGCGATACGGGAAGCTATCAATTTGGTACCCGCGATTTCGTGACCAGTCAGGAATTCCCGCCGATCGATGGTGGGGCTGGCTACCGTGGACCGGGGCGCGCCTACCATGGTGACAACGGCACTTACGCACCGCTGATCACGTCCGCCTCGCGTGACACCGGCTCGCGGGCTGGCGGCTCCAGCGTGGGTGGTGGCGGCGCGACAGGCGGGATCGATAGCGGCAATCGCGGCATCAGCGTTCCCACGCCACCTATCGCCGTCGTGCCCGAGCCTGAAACCTATGCCATGCTGATCGCCGGCCTCGGCCTGGTGGCATTCGCTGCGCGCAGAAGGCGCAGCGTCAAGGCCGGCTAATCCCCCCTCTCCCCGGCGCACCGCCAGGTCAGCGCTCAGCGCCGGTACGCCATGTACGGCGCGGCCAGCGGGTCGCCGATAAACAGGCCCTGCGCCGGCCACAGCACACTCCCCCAATACGCCTCCAACGCCGTCATGCCATTCAGGTAGCGGCGCAGGAGCACGGTAGGATTGGGAAATTTCTGCCAATAGTTGCACGGTTCGCTCACCGTACCGTAACTGGCCGTCGCGCCAGCTTCCAGCCAACGCTGACTGCTCATCTGTCCTGTACCCTGCAAATCACCGCCGAATGACGTCAGGTGATCGGCCAGCGCCCCGGGCAAAAATCGCAGGGTGTCCAGCTTGGCCACATTGGCCACGCCGGTCTGGTACACCATGATGTTCTGCACATGTTCAATGCTGTTGGCACGCACATTCGTGATAGTCAGCTTGCGCTGACGCACCATGCCGCTTGGCGGAAAGAATGCCGCGCGGCTATTGCGCGCCGGGTCGCTGGTAGTCAAATAGTAGGCGCCGGCGGCCGGCACGGCAAACCCGCTGGCCGTGCCCCGCTTGACGACGGCCTTGGCATCATCCACGGAATCGACCGGCAACAGCATGGACAGGCGCATGCCCATCTCGGTCATGGGCCGCTCCACGCCGCTGTTGAAATAGGGGCTGGGCTTGCCCGGATCGCACGTCTTGACGCACTGCGCCATGTCATATCCCAGGGTAAATGCGGAGGTGATTGAATTGCACTCGACCGCATAGGGGGCGCTCCAGACCATCAGCACCGCCTGAATCTCGGGTTTGAGCTGCGTCTCGATGCGCTCCTTGAGCTGGGAAAACTGTTCGGCGCTGAGCTTGCGCGGCCGGTTTGGAATATTCACATGCACAACGTTTGCCAGCGGAATGTCGTGCGACTGACGGTAGTACTCGCCCACCTCCACGCTATTCGGTTCCGCATCATTGATGACGATCGCCAGATGCGCAGGCTGCAATCCTGGCGCCGCGCCAGCCAGCGGCACCGAGGAAAAAGCCGCCAGCAACACGGGCAAAAAACGCAGTGGAGTATGCAATGGATAGCTGCCAGAAAGATAAATGGGAATGACCGAGGGCTTGACGGCCAATTATAGCGCCGGAAATGACACCGCAACGCAGCAAAAAAAACGGAAGCCTAGGCTTCCGTTTTTGTCCTTGCCAATGCTGCCAGGACGCTCAGGCTTGCAATTTACGGCGGCGTGCCACAAAACCCATCAGTCCCAGGCCTGCAAGCAGCATGGCGTAGGTTTGCGCTTCCGGCACGGCACTGGCCGAGATATTGCCACTGTAGCTGCCGCCAGTTGCGGAAGCGACATAGCCATCGACCTGCAAGAAGTAAGTACCCTCAAGCAAAGGCGCCTTGCCGCTGTTGAGCACCCAGGCCTGGTCCTGCGCCGTGAAATTGAGCAGATCGAGCGCGCCATGCAGCACCACGCCGCTGGCATTGCTCAAGCTAAATCCCGTCAGGGTCAGGCCGGAATTGGCGCTCGGCTTGAGCGAGGTGGCCAGGCCGCTGAAATCATGGATGCCCGTCAGAGTGAACAGGAATTTATCGCTGAAAAAATTATTCCCGGCGCCAGCAAGCTGGCCGGCGCCCAGGCGAAAGGAACCAGACAGTTCGCTGCTGGAATAGTCGATCAGGTCCTGCGTCAGGTCGATCGGCGCATGGCTCAGGTCAACAGGCGCGGCATGGGCGCCCACGCTGGCGGCGGACAACACGGCGGTCAGGAACAGGGATTTCAATATTTTATGCATACTTTTCACCAAAATAACGGCGGTCAACGCGAGCGAGCCGCGGGAAAGGGACTATAGCGTCACGACAGCGAGTCGTGTTCAGGCAGATTTCTGACGGCGGCGGGCGATAAATCCCAGCAAGCCCAGGCCGGCAAGCAGCATCGCATAGGTTCCAGGCTCGGGCACGGCCGATACCAGGTTGCCATTGGCGCTGAACGTGGCGCCGGTGCTGAACACGATATCGCCACTGACCTTCATGTAATACGCGCCAGCCGCCAGGTTGGCGAAAGACAGGCTCCATTTGTCGGTCGCGCCGCTCAGCTCCTGGGTACCGCCCTGAAGCAGGGTGTCGCCAACGCTGCTGTACAAACCAAAGCCAGTCAAATTCAAGCCGGTCAGGGCGCTGGTGCTTTGCGAAGTCAGCACCACGTTGAGCGCGCTGGGCTGTGTCACGTTAAACGTAAACACATCATTGAAAAAGCTGCCCTGGTGATTGTTCTTGAACTTGTCGCCAAAGGTCAGCGAACCGCCGCTCTCGAGCTTGACGGCCTTCGGCAGGGAGCTGATGTCAACAGCAGCAGTGGCCGCCTGGGACAGCAGGGCCGAACCGGCAAAAGCCAGGACAGCCAGAATAGAGCGGGTATTGTTCTTCATGCGACTCCAGCAAGCAAAGTTGTGGCCGCAATACGGCCACATGAATTTATATAATCAAACCAGCAAGGATAATAGCATAAAGTAATTTTTTAAGTTATTTAATTTTTAATTAAAAGTTTCTTTATAGCATCAAAAAAAGGAGCGGCAAACTATCTCGCGCCGCCGCCTGGAACCGGCGCATGCAGCAGTTATAATTGGCAAAGTTTTATCATATTGACGATTCATCTGAAGAAAGGGAAGTCATATGTCCACTTGGACGGCATTGCACGCCGATACATACCGGCTATACGGGCGCAGCGGTTGGCGCCTGACGCTGAAAGGGGCTGTCGGCAGCCGTCCCTTCCGCGCAATCGTCACCATGCGCCTGTGCCAGGCGTCGCGCGACGCCCGCGTCCCCTGGAAGTATCTGCTACCGTTGTGCAAGCTGCTGCATCGCAGCGCCACCCGCCGCGCGGGTATCGACTTTTCCTGGCAAACCCGGGTTGGTCCCGGTTTCGCCCTGACGCATGGCTGGGGCACCGTCATTTCGCCTGGCGCCGTCATCGGCAGCAATGTCACCCTGCTGCACGGCGCGACCTTGGGCCGGCGCGACCGCATCACCGCCCCGGACCAGCGCAGCAGCGCCTATCCGACATTGGAGGACGGCGTCTGGGTCGGCCCCCATGCCATCATTACCGGCGCGATCATCATCGGCCAGGGCAGCCGCGTCGCCGGCGGCACCGTGGTCGTGGCAGACGTGCCGCCCGCCTCCATCGTCGCGGGCAATCCCGGCAAGATCATCGCCAGCGACTGCGTTCCCGACGTCATGAATGCCGCGCCGCTCGATACGCCGGCATCTCAGGCGCGCTGATACGCATCCGCATGGCGCACGATATCGTCCTCTCCCAAGTAAGCGCCCGTCTGCACCTCGATCAGGTGCAGCGGCAGCTTGCCAGGATTTTCCAGCCTGTGGATCATGCCGAGCGGAATATAGGTCGATTCGTTTTCTGTCAGCAGGCGCACCGTCTCGCCGCATGTCACGCGCGCCGTGCCGCGCACGACCACCCAATGCTCGGAACGGTGATGGTGCATCTGCAGCGATAGTTTCCCACCTGGATTGACGACGATGCGCTTGACCTGGAAACGCTCGCCAACGTCGATGCCTTCATAACTGCCCCAGGGACGGTACACGAGCCGATGCTGCACGTGTTCGGTGCGCCCATGGCGCTCCAGGTGCTCGACCACTTGCCGCACGCGCTGCACCTGGTCGCGCCGCGCCACCAGGACGGCATCGTCCGTTTCCACGATCACCAGGTCCTGCGCGCCCAGCACGGCCACGATGCGGCTTTCGGCCCGTATCATGCAGTTGCGGGCGCCGTCGAGATAGACATCGCCGCGCACGACATTGCCCTGCTCATCCCCTGGCAGCACGTCCCACAAGCCGGACCAGGAGCCGATATCGCTCCAGCCCATGGCGGCAGGAAGCACCGCGGCGCGGCGCGTGTGCTCCATCACGGCGTGGTCGATCGAGACGCTGCGGCAGGATGAAAAAGCGTCCGCGGCCAGGCGAAAAAAATCGAGGTCGCGGCAGCCGCCCGCCACTGCGGCGGCGCACGCCGCGTGCATGGCCGGTTCGAATTGCAGCAACTCGCGCAGGTAGCTTGCGGCGCGGAACATGAACATGCCGCTATTCCACAGATAACGTCCATCGGCAAGAAAACCCCGCGCCGTCGCCTGGTCCGGTTTTTCCACGAAACGCTCGACTTCGCGGCCCTGCGGCGAACCGGCCAGCAATGCGCCGGAAAGGATATAGCCGTAAGCGGTTTCCGCAGCGGTAGGGACGATGCCAAAGGTGGCAAGCTCGCCGGCTTCGGCCAGCGCAGCCGCTTGCCCGACCACCCGATGAAACGCCGGCACGTCGGCGATGCAGTGGTCGGCAGGCAAGACCAGCATGACCGCCTCGGCATCGAGCGCCAGCAGATATTGCGCGGCCACCGCCACTGCCGGCGCCGTATTGCGTCCCAGCGGCTCCAGGACGATGGCCAGCGGCGGTACTTCGATCTGGCGCAGTTGCTCCGCCACCATGAAACGGTGTTCATTGCCGCACACCAGCAGCGGCGGCATGGCCTCGAGCGCGGGCTGGCCCAGTTCGCGCACGCGCAGTACGGCTTCCTGCAGCAGGGTCTGCTGCGAAAGGAGCGGCAACAATTGCTTGGGCAAGGCCTGGCGCGACAAGGGCCACAGGCGGCTACCGGCGCCTCCCGACAGGATCACAGGGTAGATTTTCATGTCGGGCTCCCGTCGGCTGAATGGCGCACGCTTCCATGGGCGTGCTGACACACGGGCCGCGGCGCCGCAGCCTGTCTGAAGGACGGCTTGATAAGGCGCCGTCGGGCCCCAGGAAGATGGCCATGCCCAGTGTACGCAAGAACGGGAGGGAGGAAATTGATACAGTGCAAAAGAGATGCACGTAGAGGGAGCAAGCGGGGCCGCATGCCCCGCCGTCCTGCCCAGCGCCTCTTACAGGCGCCAGACCTTGACGCCCACGGCGCGCAAAGCCGCTTCGTCAAAACACGCCTTCACATCGATGAAGCAGCCGCCCTTGATCAGTTTTTGCTGGAAGTCTTCCACTGGCAGCGACGTCAGCGCGCGGTGCGAGACAGCGGCAACGATGGCATCGGCGCGCGGCAACTCATCCCATGCAAACAGGCGCACGCCATACTCGTGCATGGCTTCTTCCGCATCCGCATACGGATCGTGCACGAACACTTCCACGCCATACGTCTTGAGTTCGTTAATGACGTCGCCCACCTTGGAATTGCGCAGGTCGGCGCAATCTTCCTTGAACGTCAGTCCCAGCACATTCACGCGCGCGCCCTTGATATAGCTGCCGGCGGCAATCATGTTCTTGATGGTCTGCTCGGCGATGTACTTGCCCATGCCGTCATTGATGCGCCGGCCGGCCAGGATCACCTGGGGATGGTAGCCCAGCGTCTCGGCCTTGTGCGTGAGGTAATACGGATCGACGCCGATGCAATGCCCGCCCACCAGGCCGGGGCTGAACTTCAGGAAGTTCCACTTGGTGCCTGCCGCCGTCAGGACTTCGGACGTATCGATGCCGATCTTGTCGAAGATGATGGCCAGTTCGTTCATCAGTGCAATATTCAAGTCGCGCTGGGTATTTTCAATCACCTTGCACGCTTCGGCCGCCTTGATGCTGGAGCAACGGTGCACACCCGGCTCGACGATGGACTCGTACATGGCCGCCACCGTTTCCAGCGTTTGCGGCGTGTCGCCCGAGACCACTTTCACCACGTTCGTCAGCATGTGCTTGCGGTCGCCCGGGTTGATGCGCTCCGGAGAATAGCCGACGAAGAAGTCGCGCTTCCACTGCTTGCCCGACGCCTGTTCCAGTACGGGAATGCAGATTTCCTCGGTCGCGCCCGGGTACACGGTCGACTCGTAGACGACGATGGCCCCCTTCTTCATGTGCTGGCCGACGCTCTTGCTGGCGCCGATCAGGGGGCCGAAGTCGGGGCTGTGGGCCACGTCGACGGGCGTCGGCACGGCGACGATGATGATGTCGGCCTGCGCCAGAATGGCGGGGTCGGACGAGTATTCGGCATGCACGGCGGCCGCCATCTGCTCGTCGCTGAGCTCGCGCGACGGATCAACGCCCCGCAGGCAGCTGTCGACCTTGCTTTGCACAATATCGAAACCGATGGTGCGCCCCTGCTTGCCGAATTCGGCGACGAGAGGCAAACCGACATAACCGAGGCCAATCACGGCAATAGTAGTCATAACAATACTTTCAATCTAAAAGGTGGAAACCGGTATTCGGCGATGACGCCTAGCGGCGCAGCGCTTCCTTGAAGAACAGGCGGATAAAGCCCATGTCCTCGATAAAGTAGCGCCGGAACATGCGGCGCGGTTCCTGTAAAAAACGATAAAACCATTCCAGTCCCGATTTCTGCATCCACACGGGCGCACGCTTCACGCGGCCGACGGCGACGTCGAAGGTGCCGCCCACGCCCATGGCGAACGGGATTTTCATCTGTCCCTGGTACTGCCCCAGGAAATGTTCCTTCTTGGGGGAACTGATGGCGACAAACAGCAGGTCGGCGCGCGCTTCCGTGATCTGTGCAACGACGCCAGGCTCCTCTTCCGCACTCCAGTAGCCATTGCGGTAGCCGGCCACGGTCAATCCCGGGTACTTCAGCTCGTACAAACGCTTGACCTCGCTGACGACCTCCTCGCGCGCGCCCAGCAGATACACGCGCCATTGCTTGTCGGCGCTGCGGCGCATCAGCGCCTCGAACAAATCGACGCCCGCGACGCGCTCCTTGAGCGGCTTGCCCAGCAGGCGCGACGCCCACACCACCGGCATGCCATCGGCATTGATCAGTGCACAGTCATTGATGATGCGCCGCAATTCGGCATCGCGCTCCGCCTTGACCAGCTTGTCCACATTGACCACCACATGCTGATGGGGATGGCCGGACTGGATGAACCCCTCGACTTTTTGCAGGGTTTCTTCCATCGTCAGATTATCAATCTGACAGCCCATCATCGTGATACGGGCGCTCATGACAGCTGTGCGGCCAGCACGGCCACGATGCGTTCGGCAGCCTTGCCATCCCACAGGTGCGGACGCTGCCCGCGCTTGCCTTCGCCACGCAGTATTTTGCCGGCCTCGGAGACGATACGCTGCGGATCTGTTCCCACCAGTACATTGCTGCCCTCGTCGACGGTGACGGGACGCTCGGTGTTTTCGCGGATCGTCAGGCAAGGCACGCCCAGCGCCGTGGTTTCCTCCTGCAAGCCGCCGCTGTCGGTCAGCACCATGCAGGCATCCTTCCACAGGTTCAGGAAGGCCATGTATCCCTGCGGCCCCACCAGGGTCACGTTCGGTCCCAGGTCGATGCCGAACTTGTCCAGGTTGGCGCGCGTGCGCGGATGCACGGGGAAAATCAGCGGTAAATCCTGTGCGATCGTGCGCAACGCGCCGCCGATCGATTGCATCATGTCAGCGTTATCCACGTTGCTGGGCCGGTGCAGGGTGACCACGCCGTAGCGCTGTCCGGCGCCCGCATGGGCCGCCTTGAAAAGTGCCGCCTCGCCTTCGGTGACGACGCCGGCGCCGAGCTTGTCTGCCTGATACAGCACGTTGTCCACCATCACATGTCCCACGTAGTGCACGGCCGCTTCAGGCTTGCCTTCGCGCCGCAGGTGTTCCAGCGCGCTGGGCTCCGTGACGAAAAACCAGTCGCTGATGCTGTCGGTGACGAGGCGGTTGATCTCTTCCGGCATGGTCATGTCGCCGCTGCGCAAGCCGGCCTCGACATGGGCAACGGGAATATTGAGTTTCTTGGCGACGATGGAACAGGCCAGCGTGGAATTCACGTCGCCGACCACCAGCACGGCGTCGGGACGCTCGGCCTGGCACAGCTCTTCGAAGGCCAGCATGATCTTGGCCGTCTGCTGCGCATGGCTGCCGCCGCCGGCGCCCATGAAGACGTCGGGCTGGGGGATGCCCAGCTCTTCGAAAAAGACGTCGTTCATTTCGCGGTCATAGTGCTGGCCGGTGTGAATGATCTTGAATCCAAGCCCGCCATGGGCTTGCAAGGCACGCACGATCGGCGCGATTTTCATGAAGTTGGGACGCGCTCCGGCAACCAGGTAGAGGGTGGGCATCGAATGTTCTTTCAACGTTAAAAGGTCTAAAATAATGCCATCGTAAATTCTGCCGCGATGTCACCGCCATCGGCAGTGACGCACAAGGTCGTACAGGCAACTTTGACTTCGTAGTGGCGCGAATACCAGCCCAGCGGCGGTTGCTCGCTGGCGCTGGACAGGTGCAAACGCAGCTGGGTGCCGGCAAACCGGCCTTCCAGACGGAAACGTGCGCCGCACACCACCAGCACCTCTCCCTCCACTGCCACCGACAGGCCGGGCGCAAAATGCCAGAACTGTTCCAGGCGGTGCGCCTCGCGTGCCTCGGCGCGGTCTTGCACGGCCAGTCGCCGCGTTGCCGCATCAAATTGCACGCTGCGCACGTGGCGCACGGGGTCGGCCAGGCGCAGATAGCCGTCGTGCGCACCGCGAAAGACGAACTGCGCGGGATCTTGCGGCATCTGCAGCACGCTGCTCGCCGCCTTGCGCAGCCACATGAAGCGTCCGCCGCTGACCGACTGGTCCACGCCGTCGACGCGCAAGGTATTGTGCGCAGACGTGCCGCGGAAATAATCACGCCATTTCAGTTCCTGCCAATACGAGTAGGTGCCGGGATCGACCAGGCACTCCTCGCCGGCAACCGACAGGGTCAGCGCCAGCGCATCGGCGTGCCCATGCGCCGCGATGCCAAGGTAGCCGAGCGGGCCGCAGTCGAGCATGCCCTTGATTTCCGTGGGCTGGCCGAAATCGTTACCGAACAGCAGGTAGCCTCCATCGGCGAAATTCCAGTCGCTGGCCTGTCCATCGGCTGCAGGTATGGCTGGCAGCTCCATGCCGCCAAGCAACCATTGCGTCGTCGCCCCGTACTGCGACGGCGCCAGCCCGCCCCACAGCGCATCGGCCAGGTCCAGCAGCATCGCCGGCCGGTCGCCCGCCATGCCGGGTTCCAGCCGAAAGACGATGCCGTCATCGGCGTCGCCCACCATCGGCACATGGCCGCCGACATCGCGCACGGCACGCAGGAAATGCATGGCGCGCTGCAGTATGCGCCAGTAGCCGTCGCTGAACGGCATTTTCGCATGCGCAGCGCTCAACCCCGCCAACAGCAGGAATTCGGCGGCGAATACCTGATAGGCAAATGCCTGCTCGCGGTTGACGCCATCGGCTGAATGCTGCAACCGGGCTTGCTGCTCCAGTTCGCGCGCAGCCTGATCGCGCCAGGCCGCACTGTGTCGCCAGCATGGCCAGGTCCGCGCCGCGACATACAGGCCGGCCAATTCACCGATCAGGTGATTGTTTGCCGACGAATGGCGCGACAGGTGGCGCTGGATAAACTGGCAATGGGAAAAAATGCTGTCCAACCAGCGCGATCGACGCCGTGCCCCGGCATCCCCGGCGAACAGCGGGCCGTTGGCGCCCCCCATGATGTGCCAGATCAGGCTCCAGTTAATCAGGCGGATACCCAGTTCCAGCGAGCTGGTCCAGTTCGGCCCCGTCAATGGCGGGCACTGTTCCAGCCACGAGTCCAGCTGCCCGGCCAGCGCATCGCGGTAGCGCGCGTCGCCGCTCAGGGCCCAGGCCTGCGCCAGCCGCACCAGATGCAGATGGCGGTTCAGCTCCCACACGTGCTTGATGTCGCCCACGCTGGTACGGTCGGTAATGTCGAGAGCAAGACTGAAACTGGCTGGACCCGCCACGCCCGTCAGGGGATCGGTATTCCAGCGCGGCGATGCGCCCACCTGGAAATGCGCCGTGGCAAAGAGCAAGACTTCGCCCGCCATGATCGCATCGGCTTCTCGCAGATACGGTGCCGCATCCGCCAGCCGCGGTGCCGCATACGGCAAGGCGGCGCCGGCTTGCGCCAGTTGTGTCGGGACGGCAGTGCTCAGCAAGCCGTGGCGCAACAGCCGGGACTGCCCCACTTGACGCAGGCGATACCATGGCTCGCCAGGCGGCATGCAGCGCAGCCGGTTCCATAACCAGCCCAGGCGGCTGGTGCGCGCGCGCGCGACGCTCGGCGCCACACTCATCGTGCCGCTCCATCGAGGCTTGCGTACAGGGTCGCCAGCTTGTCGAGCATCAGTTCGGTATCGAAACGCTGCTCGATCGTGACACGCCCCGCCGCCGCCAGACGCACGCGCAGCGAGCTGTCGGCCAGTAATCGCTGCAATGCGCCAGCCAGGCTCGCGACATTCTCCGGCTCGACCAGCAAACCATTGACGCCATCCTGCACCGCCTCGGGAATGCCCCCAACGGCCGTCACCACCACCGCCTTGCGGGCCGCCATGGCCTCCAGCATGGCCATGGGCAAGCCTTCATGATAAGAAGGCAGCACGAAGATACTGGCGCGCTCCATTTCCGCGGCTTTCTGGTCTGGATCTATCCATCCGAGCAATTCAAGCCGGTCGGCAATGCCCAGTTCGGCGGCACGCGCACGCGCCTCGGCCAGTGCGCCCTCTCCGCCCAGGACCAGGCGCAGGCGGGGGAATTGCCCACTCAGGCTGGCCACTGCTTCGATCAGTTCAAAGACCCCTTTTTTCTTTTCCACGCGGCCGAGGAACAACAGGCGCCCATCCTCTTCCGGCAGAACGGGTGGCAAGCTGGCCAACTTGACCGAATTGGCCACGACCAGCACGGCTGCGCGCGGCGCGAACGTCTGCAGAAACTCGGCCCAGGAGGGCGACAGGCCGATCACGGCCGAGCTTTTTTCCAGGGTGTGGCGGATCCACCAGCGGCCCACAGCGCTCACTTCATCCATGGTGAACTGGCGAAACTCGCCGCCATGCAGGTGAAAGATGGTTTTGCACCCCATGCCGCGGGCCAGCGCCAGCAGAACGGACTTGCGGTAGAAACTGGCGCGCGAGGAACAATGTGCATGCACGAGCGGCTTCACCCCGGTCAGGCGCACCGCGAGCAACTGGCGCAACGCGCTGAAGGCAAGGGCAAGCTTGCCCATTGCAGGCACTTCGGCATGTGTCACGACATAGCGCACCGCATGCTCATCCAGGAAACCCTCGCGCTGCAGGACGCAAACGACTGCCGCCACGCCCCCCTTGCCTTCCGGCGCGGTGCCCAGCATCAATGCCTGCGGCCTTTCGTCAATCACGCCGCCGCCCCACGCCTACCCACCATGGCCAGTAACTCGCTCATCTACGATCTCCCAGATCAGATTCATTAAGACATTGCAAAAAACACTTTGTGCGCACGCAATACGACTAACAAAAAAATAATGTTAAAACAACACAATCATTGCATTCATTACCACAATTGTCAACCACAGCACGGTCTTTTTCTTGTCTGCACGTATCTAAAATACGTGTCCTCAGGATAAATCATGACGCATGGAAATTTGTCGTTTTCTCTCAACATCGGCTTGCCAGCATGCATCGACTGCCGCAGCAAAAAAAAACCTCTCCGCCAGCGATGTGCGGAGAGGTCGGGTCATCTCATGAGAGTGTCAGGGGATCGGCAAAAAAACGCGCCCATAACTTGCTCAACCATTGCCTGCAACGTCTAAACCAATCGCGCACCGAGCTTTCTGATACGAACTGATCCGGCTGCCGGGCAGGCAGTCATTTCGGTATCGTCACCGTCTGCGTGCCTACCTTGAGCGTGCGCGCGACGGGATCGAACACGGGTGCCGGATTGCTGCAGCCGACATCGAGCACGACCACAAACTCTGCCTTGGGTTGCAGCACCGTATTTACAAACGCGCCATGGTCTTCCACCGTGCCAGCTTTTGGCGGAGGACCGGTGCGTTTCTCGAAAGCAATCGGCATACCCGTCGACACGGGAATCAGGCACACCATTTGCCCACCTTTGGCGACAATCACCTTGCCATTCTCTCCCGTCTGCATCGGCGCATAGGAATGGAAATTCCATTCAAACTTGCGCGGTGTGGCCGACGCCAGGGCGTCGACGATCACCGCCGCATTCACACCGCGCAAATACCAGACCTTGCGCACGGCCTGCGTCAGCGCGCCGCTGTACGCTGGCGTGGCATCGCCTTCCACATAGTCGAGCTGAGGCGTGGTAGAGAAGGCCGTGATCTTGCCGCCATAGGCCTTGGTCCTCGTGTAGCCTTGCGGCGTATAGCCATCAATGGCCTGGCCCAGGCCGCCATCGATGGTGATGGCATTGTGCGCCCGCGTCTGGCGATACCATGAGCTGGCCAGCGGTGAACCATAGTAGTCGGAATAACCGGACTGCCCCAGCAGCGCGACGCCGTTGCGGACCAGAACAATGCTGTTCTGCTCGCCATGGCTGTGGTTATACGAGCCGTACGGACTCGATTTGAAATACAGCGAGGTCCGCCCGCTATCGGCCATGCTGCTGTGCATGGCCGCCCAGCCTATGCTGGGGTACAGGCGGGCATTTTCCGGAGGCAGCGGCGTGCTGACCGACGAGACGGGCAGCGGATACGGCGCCTGCAGCAAGGTCAGCGCATCCATGTCCACGGGCAGCGCCCGGAAATACCAGGCAGCTTCGGGAGTCGCATAATGCGATACGAAGGCCTTCAGTACCGCGAAGGTGGGAACGACTTCCGACTCATCGCCAAACAGGTGGCGCGGCGTACCGGGCGGTACGAAATGCATGAAGTAGCGCACGAAACCGTTCGACCATGGCTTGCTGAACATATCGATGCCGGAAGCGCTGGCCAGCGGCTGCCATACCTGCAAGGCCAGGTCCGCCGTGTATTGCGCATACGCCGTGCCATTCGCAAAGCCGCCTTCCGGACCGCTCCAGGCGCTGAATGCCGCCGCGTAGGCGCGGAAGGAAAAGTCAAACCACGTATCGGCTTCCTTGATTTCGCCGAGCGACAAGGTGGCGATGAGAGCAAGG
This sequence comes from Janthinobacterium sp. Ant5-2-1, assembly GCF_001445815.1. Lineage (NCBI taxonomy): Bacteria > Pseudomonadati > Pseudomonadota > Betaproteobacteria > Burkholderiales > Oxalobacteraceae > Janthinobacterium > Janthinobacterium sp. Ant5-2-1. The sequence continues at coordinate 40,064 of NZ_LNCE01000012.1, forward strand.
AAACCCAGATTGGTACCGCCATGGGAGTCAAACGGATATTGATCCATGCGGCCATTGCTGCCTGACAGATCGGCGTAGATATCGTTGGTCCGCAAACGCACGACATTGAGCCATGCGGCGCGGCGCGTACCGTCGATGGCACTGCCCAGAGTATCGATGGCCTTGATCAGCGTCAGCGCGATGACGCGCGTGCCCTGGTCCTGATTGACATAGCTCGTCGGGCCATATGGATCGAGCGCGGCCAGCATGTCGCCCCGGTACAGCGCTTCGGTCAGGTACTTCTGCTCGCCGGTCAGGCGGTACAGCAGCGAGGCGCCTTCCAGTTGGCGTCCATTCGCCGACACCAGGGCACGGATATCGGCCGTCTGCGCAACGTTGGCGGCCGTCAGCACGGAACCCGTCTGCAGCTTCCAGTTTGAGTCCAGCACTCCAGCACCAGGCTTGACTGTCACCCAGTCGACCTCGGAGCGCATCTTGAGCATGGCAGCATTGCGCTCCGCCTTCAGTGGCGCGCTCCAGGCACTATACAAAGGCAATCCCTGCAAACTGCGCGGCCTTGGCATTTTTACGATGCGCGCCCGCAAGTCCGCATTTTCCGGCACCAGGAACGGCGCCGAGGCGGCCGTGATCGTGAAGTTGCGGTAATCGGACCACTCCACGGTCGACGTGGGGCGCACGCGCCAGGAATAACTACCGACTGGCAATAGCTGGCTAGGCAGCAACCAGTTACGGGACGTTGTATAAGTACTCACCGCGCCGCTGGCGGATTTGATTTCCACCGTATACGATGCCGGCGCCGAAATATGGCGCGACCAGGTAAACGTGGGGGGATTTTGCGCCTGAATCTGCAGGTTTGTTGGTGCCGGCGCAACCGCGACAGGGTCGACGGACTGCACCCAGTCGGCACGCGCCGGCCCGGCGACCGACAACACACCAGCTGCCAGCAATATTGGCAGCATCACGGGAAAGAGTTTCATAATTTAGCCTCCGAGGCAACGGCAATAAGATCGGAACCGATCTTGAAAAATAGGTGTGATAAGGCTGGCAAGATAAACCTTTTTGCAGCGCAAAATTATTTGTGATTCAAAGCGAGATTTAGAGACCTGGACAGGCCTCAATTGGAGTTGACGCCCGGAATTTTATTATACGCATTTTCATTTATTTTTTTCATGCTCATTCACGACCCAGCGGAACTTAACAGAAGATGTGTTGGGGATATCCGACGTTAATACAATTTCGACCATGATATCCTTATCTACCAACTGGCGAATATTCTCGACGAGCGCTAGTTCCTGCACTTTGGAGAACGCGGGCGCGGGCACGATGCGGATTTGCCAGCGGTCCTGCGCCACCTGTGCCACTTGCGACTTGAGGATATGTTCGACCCCCTTGAAAGCGAATGTCAGCACGGACGGGCTGACGGGCTGGCCATCCCCGCCAAAAATCGCATCTTCGTACTTGCCGCTGATTTCCTCAAGCACGGGGAACGGCCGGCCGCACGGGCAGCTTCCCGCCTTCCAGCGCGCCCGGTCCGACAAACGGTAGCGTACCAATGGCATGACGTGGTTATGCAGCGTCGTACCGACAACAAAGCCGAAATCCGTCGTCGGCTGGCCATCGTCGTTGACAATCTCCACGTACGCATAATCGGCATTCACATGCATCGCGCCAAACTGGCAGGCGCTGGCAAAGGCCACCCGTTCGGCCATGCCATACATATCGCTGACGCGCGCGCGGAAACGCTCCTCGATCAGCGCACGCTGATGTGGATACAGGGGTTCGGAACTGGTAAAGACCAGGGGAATGGAAAGGTAGCGCCGCTGGCGCTGCAGGTAGCTGGCCAGGGTATAGGCCGTCGATGGATACGCTTGCAACATGGCCGGCGCATAAGCGTCGAGCTGATCGCAAATCGCGGCCATATAGCCTTCCTTCAGGTGGCGCGAGGAGATCAGCAGCTGTTTGTCATAGCGGTTATAAAACCAGAATGGCGGCGCCTCGCGCGACTGTGGCACGACGACGTCGCCGCGCAGCACGGCGCTTCGCGCGCCGCGGCGAAAACCATTCCATTCCCAGTGCCGCCGCACAAAAGCCATCTCGTACAGCACGGATAGGGGGCTGCGGAAGATCGTCAGCGGCGTGCCCGTGGTGCCGCTGGTTTTGCCGACGCTGTACCAGGGCCTGGCCTTGCCGCCGTTCGGATACAAATTCTGGCGGTTGGCGAGCAAGGTGCTCTTGTCGATGATGGGAAAGTCGCGGCGCAAGACCTGCAGCGTGTCGTCGACAGAAAAATGTTTATCGATATGCGCATAGTACGGCAGCTTGCCGATTGCGCATTGCAGGCTCGCATGCAGCAACGTCAGCTGCACGCGCTCCATGCCCGCCGGGTCCAGTTGCGCATTGCGGCGCAGCCGCGCCAGCAGATGCCGGCTCAAAAAATTATCGCGCAGCAGCGAACGAAGGCCATAAAACAGCTCTTTTTTTACATTTTTCTTCATTCGATGTCTTTAATGCGTGTAGCACCTTTACCATTGTGTCAAATTGCACCGGCCTCTGCCGCCGTATTCTCTGACAGGACCCGGCTGGGAATCACCTCGCACGGCGGCCGCAACCTGGCCGTGACGAAACCCCGTATCAGGCCTGCGGCAGAAAGATGCCACAGTAAAATAGAAAAAACGGCATCATTGACACTGCGCTTCTTGACGCACAGGGCCAATGCCGCCAGCCCCCCCAGCCCCAAGCATGCTGCAGGCACACGCCAGTCGGGAGCCAGCAGCACGGCGCCAAGGACCAGCGCCCAGAAGCCCAGCACCGCAAGCGGATGCAAACACATGCGCAGCACGCGACCACACCAGGGTCGTCCCAGGGCTGACTTGAGCAACACACCGCCCGCATCCATGCGTCGGCTACGCCATTGGCGCCAGATCAGTGCGCCAGTCGATTCCGCATGCCCCGTATGATACACCGCCACCGTGTCGAGCCGCAGCATGCGCCAGCCATGACTGCCCAGGCGCAAGCCCAGTTCCGCCTCCTCATATGCCTTCAGGTTGCGGTTGCCCGCATAGCCGCCCGCCTCGTCCAGCGCCGCGCGGCGATACAGCCCACCACCCGCCAGCCACTCGACGTCGCCGGCGCGCGCGGCAGGCTTGTTTTTCAGCCGGTGCCGGTCAAACCTGTTATTGATGTGCCGGTCGCGCAATACGCCGGAAATGCCGCCCAAAGTCGCATCGTTTTCGATGAGCGCCAGCGCCTGCTTCAAAAAGTCGCCCTGCAGTTCCATGTCGCCGTCGAGCAGATACACGAATTGGGCCCGCGTATGCTGATAACCAAGCTGCACCCCGGCGCCGCAGCCGCGGTCGGCTGGCAGCGTCAACTGGACGATCTTCACGGGATAAGCGCGTGCAATCGCGACGGTGGCATCGGTCGACAACGAATCGGCGACCAGCACCTCGACTCCCCCGGCAATCCCGGCTATGGCCTCAAACACGGCGTCGAGGCAACGGTTTATATTATGCGCTTCGTTATATGTCTTAATTAAGATCGCTAACTTCATTATCCACCTGTGTAGAGCTGTCTAATCCATCTGTCGATGGCACCCTGCCCGCTTGGCCGCCACGGACACGGGCAGGAATACCAACGGCCGTGGCGCCGGCCGGCACATCTTGCAGCACGACGGCGTTGGCGCCTATGCGCGCGCCATTCCCGATACGCACGGGGCCGAGAATCTTGGCACCGCTACCAATGAGCACATCGTCGCCGATTTCCGGCACGCCGCTCAATCCTGCCCGTCCACCGAGGGTGACATGCGGGCCGATATTGACGCGGTCGCCGATCTTGCAGCGCGCATGCACCACGATGCCCAATCCGCTATAACCGAACAGCACATCGCGGCCGACGATGCTGGTAGGTGGCAACACAATAGAGAACACGATGCGGTTGAACATATAGAGAAGACGCGGCAACAGGGGAATGCGGGCGCGTGCGAGCAAGTGCGCAAGCCGGTAAATGGTCAGCATCGCGCCTCCCTGGCCCATCCGCGCGCCAGCCGTTGGCGGGGTGCGGCGGCACGGCACCTCATGCCTGCCCCCTGAAGCGCCCATTGGCAAAATATGCTGCCGGTCTTTTCTCGATGGTATTGCGCTTGGTCAACGGCCTCGCCCCACGGTCAATGATGTAAAAAATATAGGCCATGGTGCCGAAAAACTCGGCCCCAAGGATGCCGTTCGGCGCAATGGGCACCTCCGTCATGGAGCGTACCAGCAGCACGGCAAGCATCACCAGGCTGGCGCCATTGGTCGCCTTCGAGGCGCGCATGGCATAACGGATCAGGAAAAACAGGAAGGCCAGCAAGGATGCCAGGCCGATCAGGCCCGAGCGGCTGAACACCTGCAGGTACAAATTATGTGCGGAAACCGCGCCGCTCAATCCCAGGCGCAGGCGGTTTTCCAGGTTCCAGAACGATGCCCCCTGGCCAAACAGGGGATTTTCCATGCCGCCCTTGATGGCTGCGGACCAGATCCACAGCCGTCCCGTGCCTGTGCTGAGGTCGCCCACGGCACGCGAGTCGAGCTTGCTTTCGATCACCGTTAACAAATTCACATCCGAAAACATGACCCAGATCCCCACCATGGCGACCATGAAGCAAAAGCCCATCAGCAGCACGGCCAGGAAGGTCGAACTGTTGCGATTGTAGCCACGAGTTTGCGCCCCCAGGTAATTCCATATCTGCATGCCCGTGATCATCATGCCGCCCATGAAGGCGGTGAGGATCGACGTCTTGGACTGCGACATGATCATCGTCAGTCCTGCCGCACAAAGAATGCCGAAATGTAGCCAGCGTTTCTTTTCAGGTTCAGCCATCTCCATCAGGAAAAACGCGCAGGCGACGGCGCCGAGCGCATTGGCATGCGCTGTCACGCCCCACAAACGCAGGTTGAAGCCAGGGATCAGGCCATTGTAGCCAGGCTGGAAAGCGGCGCTGGGCGTGACGACGGCCGCGGCCAGGCTGCCGAACACCAGGGCTCCCAGGCAATACTTTGAAACCCGCACAGGATCGATGTCCGATACCTGCAAATACAGGAACATGGCCAGATAAACAAAGAAAGGGTAGATCAGCGACACATGGAAATAATAGCGCTGGCCCATAAAGATGGGCACGATGCTGAACGCCACATAAAACACCATGAAGGCGATCACGATATCGTTGGGCGCGCACAAGTCGCGACGCGTAAAGCGCGAGTGCTGGCGCAGTTTCTTGTTGAAATCGAACAACCATGCCAGGCACAGGGCGAAAGAGCTGCCGATCACCGCCATCAGGATCAGTTTCGATACGAGGCCCGAGGCGCCATCGCCATCACTCATGTTCATCAGCCCCTGCTCGCTCAAGGTCAGCTTGCGGAACGACAGGACAATGCTGCTGATGCTGGCAGCAACTGTCAGCAGAAAAACTGTCGCGAATGCCCAGCCACGCCAGCGTGCGGCAATGCCAGCCACGAAAACGGCGCCGCCGATTGCCAGCAGGGCAAACAGCAAGGCGCCCAAAGGCAACAGAAAATAGACGATTAACTCTTCCATGGATGGCCTTTGCTCGCTTTCATACTATTTTTTTTCATCAATTTCTCACAGGCCAAGTGCGTTCGCCAGACGGCGTCCAGGACCAAATCGTTGCAAAATATAAATCAGTGCATGGCAAAAGAAAAACCGCGGGAACAGCTTGCATACGCACAATGTCAAGACCAGCTTGCCTCCAAGTTCCAGCAGTTCGGCGAGCAAGCCTGGATGCTCCGGCGCCAGCCATGCCGCCAGAGGCACGGACCAGAGCATGCCCAGCACGAGCGGGCCGCCCAGCACATTGCCAAAGTCTGCCCAGGTGAGCCGGACGATGGCAGCGATGGTTCGCATCTGCAGCAGCAGCCGCAGCGTGTAAGCAATACTGATCACGATGCCCACATACACCAGCTCCACATGTACGGCGAGGTACAGCCCTGCCAGCATCAGCGCCAGGCACCAGGCCTGTGATCGCAGCACCGTGCCTTGCCCGCCTGTCGCCGTCAAGACTGCGCCGGACAGGGTGCTCATGGCAAGCGACACCATGCCAACCGTCATGGCGGCGAACAGGGAGCCGGCTTGCAGCCACTTTTCGCCAAACACCAGATGCATCAGGAAATCGGCATGCGTGAGCGCATACGCATACGATGGCACGACCAGGATGGCGATCGACGCCAGCGCGCTCAAATACAGCTGGCGTATGCGTGCCACGTCACCGGCCAACGCCGACGCGGTGGAAAACAACACGGTTTGCATGGTCTGCGCCAGTTGCATGGCCGGCGTACGCGACAGCATCGACGCGGCATTGAAATTGCCTAGGGCCTGCGGTCCCAGCGCACCGGCAAAAACCCCGCTGGCGTTGTCCACGGCCCAATTCAACACATTGATGCCAGCCACCTGGCGGCCCAGTGCTGCTGCCTTGCAGGAGTGAAACGGATTGCCGAATACCAAAGGATGCGGACTAAAGTAATAGCTGAGGGCAAACTGCAATATCGCCTGCGCATACCATGCGGCCAGCAGCGCCCAGACACCGGCGCCGGCCAGGGCCAGGCCGACGCCAACGACGGGATAGGCGATCAGGTAAGCGCCGGTGGTGGCATATTGGATTTCACGAAAACGCAGTTCTGCGCGCAGCCGGGCCTGGGAAATGCCATACACGGCGATGACCAGATACGAGGGTGCCGAATAGCGAAACAGGGTACCCGCCAGTGGATTGTCCAGCCAGATGGCAAGCGGATAGGACATACCGAAAACGAACAGCATGCCGAATACCGAACCCAGCATTAACCGGGACAATACCACGCGCAGTTCCTCTTCCGAAAAATCGCCTTGCATCAATGCCCAGCCAAAACCCTGGTCGATCGCCAGCGCCAGCACGCCGAACACCAGCAGTGCATAGCCGAACGTGCCCACCAATTCCGGTCCCAGTTCGCGCATGATGACGACTTGTGCGCCAAATTGGGCCAGCACGCGGATCAGCGTGCCTGCGTAGTTACTTTTCACCGCGCCGAGTGTCTTTGCTGCGAGAGTCATGTTTATCTAGGTAAGTGAAACAGCACATGGTGCGGCGCGCACCATGCGTCTATCCGTGTATGCCCATCAGGCGCAGCTTGCTGGCGGGGTCGAGCGCCGCCTGCATTGCCTTGACAAAGCCATCTTGCAGACGGAACGCGGCAGCCGTGTCGCGGTCGATCGACGACACGCGGAACAACAGACCGTCGGGAATCTGTCCCTTGAGGCTGTAACGCATTTCCACCAGCTTCTTGTTCGTGCGGTTAGTTACCACCACGTCGCCCACCGTCGTCCAGTACGTCACTGGCTCGTAGCGCTGGTTTTCCATGCTCGTCTCCAGACGCTTCAGGGGAATATCTCCCTGGGCCGTCGACAGGGTTTCTTCCCGCGTGGACGCGATCTGAAAGCCTTGCGCCGGATAGCAGATTTCCGGATAGTGCACCTGCGTCGTATCGCTCTGGTCCTTGCCGTAGGCAATCGACAGCATGATGCGCTCACCCCGGTCATTGATGTAGGTGCGCGACAGTATCTGCGTGTAGATGCGCTTGAGCTCAGACTGGATTTGCGGGTCGATCACGGCGCCGACAGACGTCTTTTCCTCTTGCCATACGCCAAATTGGCTGGGGATGATCTTCTCGAGCTCGGGCATCGGCATGGTTTCCGCCAAGCGGATGGTCGGCTTGGCATAGGCCGCTGCCAGCGAAGCGAGCACCATCATGCCGCTCAGTACAAACATGGAAAGGCGCGATGGTTTCATACTGTCCCCTTGTGATGGCGCTGGCGCATATTCACGAACCATTGCAACAGCGAGTCAATGGAAATGATCAGGATCAGGGCGCTGATGAACAGCACCATGCCGGCAAAACCATGCAGGAAGCCCTGGCCGGCGGCATCGCCAAAATAATAGGTAATCAACGTCAGCACGATGACGCGCACCACGTTGGCGGTAAACGAAATCGGCACGATCAGGATGGCCAGCATGATATTGCGGAAGGCCGACGTATGGCGTACCACATTCATGTAGAACAGGCCCAGCGACTCCAGGGTCAGCAGTGTCTGCAAGCCGGCGCAGGCATCGGCCACAAGCAGCTGGTACTGGCCTATCTGCAAGATGACGCCGCTGCGCGCGATCGGATAGCCGGCCCAGAAAAGCAGGTGCTCAGTGACATACGATACGGCCATTTTCATCGGCATCGTCAGCGCGCTGACGATAGCGCCTGGCAAGGGAATCATGAACAACATGAAAAAGAAGGGAAACCACTGCACTTTCAAGGCACGCACGCCAAAGAACAGCAGCAACAGGGCCGCCAGCATCATGATGAAGGAGGCCAGCTCCATGCTCTGGATACTCTGCGACCGGCCCAATATATAGCACAGCAATGCCAGCACGGCCAGCGGCCAGCCGGCAGCCGAGCCTCCCGTGCCGCCCGAAGCGGCAAGCATGGCCGGCCATTGCCGCACCAGCAGCCACAAGGCTAGCAGGAGGATGATGGGACCGTGCGCGTAGCTCTCCGTGGACCACAGGCCGAAAGCCAGGTCGTGAAAGGTAGGCACATACATGGCCAGCAAGCCCAGCAGCACAGGCCACCAGTGCAGCAGGAACTGCTTCCAGTCCAGCGAGGCGGCTGGTCGCGACTGTGCGAGAGAAGTCATGTCAGTAATCGACCAGCACGGAGCCGACCACTTCCGAACCGCTACGCTGCAACTGCTCGCGCATGGCGTCGATATCGGCCAGGCGCGTCTTGTTCTTGCGCACAACCAGCAACACGCCACCGACGCGGGCGCCCATCACGAACGCATCGGATCCCGACGACACGGATGCCACGTCATACAACACGACATCGTAGCGCTCTTCCAGCTGCGTATTGAGCGCGCCAAAGGCAGGACGACTCAGCAACTCCTGCGGATTCGGCGGCAAGGTGCCCGCTCCCAGCACGGACAGGTCGACAAAGGAATCGATGACGGAAATGGCGTCCTGCTGGGCGCGCCCGGCCAGGACATCGGACAGCCCCTGGCGCTCTTCCAGCGCGAAAATCTCGTGCTGGCGCGGCTTGCGCAAATTCGCATCGACCAGCAAGGTGCTTTCGCCAAGCTGCGAAAACACCACAGCCAGATTGGCGGCGAACAGGCTGGCGCCATCGCCGCTATCGACGCTGGCCACGACGAGGGCCTTGCGGCCCAGCGAAAACCAGCGCAGCATCAACTGGCTGCGCACGGCGCGCAAGGTTTCCATTTGCGGGCTGAAAGGCTGATACGCCGCCACCAGCTCGCTGGCAAACTTGCCCTCGCCTTCCTGCAGATACGGATAGTCGAATTGCCGCGCCAGCACTTGCTGGATGTCAGCTTCGCTGATCAAGCCGAGACGCAAGGCCGCTTCGCCAAAACGGATGCCGAGTTCTTTCTGCATGCGCAGCACGCGTTCGGCATTTTCCGGGGTGATTTTGCCCGAGGCCAGCAACAGGGCGCCGATGCTGGAGTCGCCGCCCCGCAGGGGTGACGGTTTCGAAACAGGATGCGCGGGAAAGTTCATATTCAATTCCATCAATTAATTTGCACTCAGGCGGCGAGCCGGCAGAAGACGATGCAAGCCCTTGCGACGGCGCGGTGCGGCTTTCCAGTCGACCATGCCCAGTACCGGCACTTGCAGCAAGTCAGCCAGATCATGGTCGGAACGCACGCGGCGGTCCAGCATTTCAATCAGCAGGCCCAGGCCGATACCCAGGAACGTTCCCAGGACGATGGACAACAGGGTATTCATCAGCACGCGGGGGCTGGACGGTTCAATCGGTGGAACTGCCGGATTCAGCACGGCAATGTCGGACTGGTCGGACTGGCCTTCGATCTTGGTTTGCGAGAAGCGTTGCGACGTCACGTCGAAGGCGCGCTGGGCGCTTTCCACATCCTTCTGCAACACGCCCATCTCATCGCGGGTACGATTCAGTTCCAGCACCTTCGCCTTTTGCGCCGCCAGCGCCGCGCGTACCGAGGCTTCGCGCTGCTGCTGGATCTGCGCCGCATTGCCTACGCTGTTCGAGGTAATGCGCAGTTGTTCGCGCAGATCGGCACGCAGCTTGTCAGCCTCTGCCTTGGCGCTCTGGTACTGCGGATGATTCTTGTCGAGACGTTGGCCCAGTTCGGCCAGTTTGGCTTCGGCATTGCCAAGCCCCATCTTCAAGCTTTGAATCAAGGGATTCGAGGCCACATCCGGCGATTCGCCGCCATTGCCGCCAGCGGCCATGCGCTGGCGCGAATTTGCTTCCATCAACTGGCCCTGCGCCATCACCAGCTGCGCGGACAGATCGTTCAGGCGATTCGATTCGACGTCCAGACGGTTGTCGACGCTGACGATACCGTTTTCCTGTTGATACTTGGAGAGGCGGTTTTGCGCCTTTTCCACGTTATCGCGCAGCATCTTGGTTTGCTCATCGAAATAACTGGCCGCCTTCTTCATCGGCTCCACTTTCAGCTGGATGCTGACTTTCTGGTATTCGTCGGAAAAAGCATTGGCGACGGCCGCCACAAATTGTGGGTCGGAACCCTTGAAGCTGATGTCGACCACGCTACTTTCGCGCGATGGCACGATTTCCAGCTTTTTCAGCAAGAGATTGGCCAACCAGTCGCGGACCGTTCCCTTGCCTTCCGTCGCCGCATTGAATTGCTCGATGACGGCAGGACTGTTGGCCAGGCCCAGGTGATCGACCACGCGCAAGGCCACATTCTTGCTGCTGATGATATCGATCTGCGTGGCCATGTATCCAGGCAACAATTGTCCAGGCATGGCCAGCCCCGTGACAGGATCAACGCCCTTGTAGTTCATGACCAGAGAACTGGTGGCTTTGTAGCTCTTCGGTAATAGCAGGCTGACAGACAGCGTGGCAAGCACGGTGACGATCAAGGTCAAGAAAATAATCTTCTTGCGCGCTTGCAAAATCAGCAAAAATTGAGAGAAATTCATGTTGGAACCTTCAATACTGAATGATAAGAACGGGGCGCTGGCCCCGCTCAAGACTAGAACAAGCTCTCTTTGACATACACGACATCATCGACCTGCAGCATATCGTCATGCTTGGCCTCAAGAACCTGCAGCTTGCCTTGCGCATCGCGGCGCTTGATGCGGATGCCGCGTTCCGTGCCGCGCTGCGTCAGGCCGCCACCTGCGGACAAGCCCTGCAACACGGTCATCGAACGCTCCAAACGGAATGGGCCAGGACGCTGGACTTCGCCGTAAATATAAAAGCGTGGCGCGCGTTCGACAAAGATCACGTCGTTGCCAGCCACATCGAGGTCGCGGTTCAAATCGGCGCTGCGCACCATTTCTACGATATCGATCACTTCCCGGCTCGTCTTGCCATCGCGTTTGCGGATCAGGTTGATCGAGTCGCCGCCATCGACGCTGACACCGCCTGCCATGGCCAGCATATCCATCACGCTGCGGCGGCCTTCGATCGGATAGCGGCCCGGACGGTTCACCTGGCCCAGCACCGACACCTGCTGGCTTTGCAGCGAAGTCACGATGATGTTGACCTGTGCCTTGCGCAGGAAGCCGCCACTTTCAAGCAAGCCGCCCAGTTTCTTTTCCGCCGCGGAGACCGACAAGCCGCCGAGCGCCACGTTGCCAACCAGCGGGAAGGTGATCTGACCAGCTTCGCTGATGCGCGTCTCCAGCCCAAGGTCAGGACTGCCATACACGGAAATTTTCAATACATCGCCCGCGCCCAGTTGTACATCGGCGGCACTGGCAACACCCGTACCAATGGCCAGCAACAGGGTCAGGCACCACATGACAAGTCGTTTCATGATTCGTTCAATCCATAATGAGTTGCTTAACTTAAAATGCTGCGGCTTATTTCAAGCCAGCAACGCCACGATCATTCGATTCCGACGAACTCGGCGCCGGTGCCGCCGGCGCCACCGGTACGACGGGTGCTGGCGCGACAGGCGCCGCAACGGCCGGCGCCGCAGCCGGGGCACTGGCCACCGCCGATGCCGGGGCGCCCTCCTTGTTCAGGTACTCGATCTTGGCAGCGGCACGCAAACGTTTCAATTCGGTATCGGCCGCATCCTTGTTTTTCTTGTTGAACAGAAATTGTTCAATCTGAGGCGCGGCTTGTGCCAGGTTCACGGGATTGTCGCGGATGTCGGCAAGGGAAATGAGCAAGGTACGGTCCCCCTCGCGGATGATGAACAGCTGGCCCTTCGGCATCGACAGCAATTTCGTGCTCAACTCCGGCGCCAGGTCGGCGCTGGTGCGCGACAACTGGGTACGGGCATACTTGACTTTGTTCGTATCGAGCCAGGCGGCGACGTCGTCCAGTGTCTTTGCCGCGTCCATGGCTGCCTTCAGCTTGTCGTTCATGTCGGTGGTGGCGATGACCAGTTCGCGCATGTCGAACTGCTTGCGTTCGGTGAAAAATTGCGGGTTCTTCTGGAAGTACTCTTCCACTTCCTGCTTGCTGGGGCGGGCGATCGCACCAATGCGCTTTTGCATGTAGGCTTGTGCCACGATCAATGCCTTGGCCCGTTCGACCGCCTGCACTACCTTGGGATCGCGGTCTGTCTTGTCCTTGGCCGCTTCGTTCTGCAGTAGCTGGCGGTCGATCAGCGATTCCAGCAACTGCTTGCTGGCCACCTCCTGTTGCGCAACCGGCACATTGGCGCGCTGCATTTCTTCATTGAGCTGCAGGACGGTGATTTCCTCCCCATTCACACTCGCCAACGCCTGGCCGGCCTTTTTTTCCTTATTGCCGCAAGCAGACAATCCTGCGACGGCCAGGACTACCAGGCCTGCGCACAGCAGGCGGGAATGCGTGGCGGGCTTGCTCGATGACACACGGGCGATTTGCGCTTGGTTCAAAATGACTCCTTCAGTTCGGGTAAGGAAATCCACTGATAGTTTTGTGAACGTGATGATAACTCACTTAATAACAAAACATTATCAAAAAAGCAGATTTCGATTGAAATTATGGGCTTGCGACCACATGATTGTCAATATTATAAATATGATACACAGTGTACTAGCTTGCTAGGAAACTATTTGCTTAAAAAACTATTAAAAGGTCTTAAAAACAACTGTTTCATCAGAAACACAAGCCTTGCAATAAGCAGGCCTCAAAAAATAATTCTTACAGGGCAATATTTCTCGCAGCGGTGATACTTGCATTACGCCGTACCATAATGCGAGGCGGGCCAGCGCGGGAAAGCGGCAGGGATGTGGCCAGTGCCTGGGAGACAATATCAATTGAACAGTCGCCATGCGCCACACCGGCCAGGCGAAGCGCCAGCGGGCATGACGCACATGCCACGGGCTACAGCCCGGGCAGCCGCCACGCAGCAGGAGCATGTCACCGTGCACATCATGTCGCCGTGCTTGCCTCATAGGGTCGTATGGCTCGTCGAATCACTGTTCGGCCGGCTTCAGAAGCCGGATTTGACATCTTGCATGATTGCGTCATTTTAACGCGGATTAAATCTCTGCAAAAAATATTCAAGTCCCCGTGTGGCGCTCCGCCATCGGTCCGCGTTCAATGCGCGTTGTCGCGCTTCAGCACCACCTTGACCGTACGTAAAATGATCCACAAGTCCAGCCACAGCGACCAGTTGCGCAGGTAGTCAAGGTCGAAATGGATGCGCGCTTCCATCTTGTCGAGCGTTTCCGTCTCGCCGCGCAAGCCATTCACCTGGGCCCAGCCCGTGATGCCCGGCTTGACCTTGTGGCGCAGCATGTAACCCTTGATCAGCTTGCGGTATTGCTCGTTATGCGCCACCGCGTGCGGGCGGGGACCGACAATGCTCATCCGTCCCTGCAAGACGTTGATAAACTGCGGCAACTCATCGAGCGAGCTACGGCGCAAAAAGGCGCCAATGCGCGTCACGCGCTGATCATTCTTGGTTGCCTGTACCACCTTGTCGCCATCCTCGCTGACCGTCATCGAGCGGAATTTATAGACGATGATTTCCTCGCCATACAGGCCGTAGCGTCGCTGGCGGAAGATCACGGGCCCCTTCGACGTCGCCTTGACGGCAATGGCAATGACCAGCATCACCGGCAACAGCATGATCTGGATCAACAAGCCCAGCACGATGTCGCTGCCGCGCTTGAGCATGCTGTTAAAACCGGTAAACGGCGACTCCCGGATGGCGATCACCGGCATGCCGCCTACATTGTCGAAGCGCGCCTGCATCAGATCGAAGATATAAATATCCGGCAAGAAGTACACCGATGCCGTCGTATCCTGCAGTTCATCGAGCATCTTGCGGATGCGCGGTTGGGCCGAAATGGGCTGACTGATGAATATCATCTTGATATTGTGCTCGCGCACATAGGCAGCGATATCGGCCATCTTGCCCAGCATGGGCTCGCGCATCGTCTCGGGCCAGCGGTCATCGGTGCGGTCGTCAAAAAAGCCGCGCACGCTCATGAACAGGTTCGGGTTACGCTCGACGGTGGCGGCAAATTTCAGGCTGGCATCGTTGGCGCCGATAATGACGACAGAGCGCACTTCACTGTCGCGTCCGGGATCGGCCACCATGCGCCGCGCGGCCAGATGGCTGAGCAGCAATACAAACGGCGTCAACAGGAACCAGGCCAGCACCAGATCGCGATCATAATGAAACGCCAGTCCTGTCGCCGACCCCAGGAATACCAGGATCAGGGCCGTGATGCCCCAGCTGACAAAAATGTCGCGGGCATAGGCCAGCATGCGACCGCTGCGCCAGGTACGATAGGGATCGACATACTGGAATACGGAGGATGAAATAAAGAACGCAAGGATCATCAATACCAGCGAGTAACCGGTAAATGGCGAACCTGACATGGCGGAAAGCAGGTACAGCGTACCCATGATGATCAATGGGTCGAGTATGCGCTGAAAAAACGAAATCAGGGGTATATCATTAACCGTCATATTGCTCTCAGAACTGAACGCTGGCGTTGAAGGAAACGCCCTTGGCGCGGTAGCTGCCGGTATTAATAATCGGTGCCCCCTTGCGGGTATCGTGGAAGGCATTCAGGCTCAGCTGGATATTCGGCTGCGGCGCATAGGTCAGTCCCAGCGACTCCGTATGCGTGGAATCCGTGACATCGACGGGAAAGAGCAGGCCGCTGGCAGCGGAAAAGTCGCGTTTCTGGCGCCGCACTTCGGCATCCATGCGCACCTTCGACGTAATATCCCACGCTGCGGCCACGCTGGCGCCGTTATTCAGGCTGCTCGATACCAGCGAGCTTTCCACCGCCCCGAACTCGTGCCATAAATTGCCCGTAAAGCGCACTTTCCCCAGCGGCGCCCAAGTGACGATCAGGCGGCCGTTCGCGCCTTTCGAATCGCGTCCCGAGAACGATGCATAGCCGCGCCGGACCCAGCCAGCGAGCAGTTGCACCTGCGTCACCTGACTGTAGCGCCAGTAGATATTCGCCTTCACCTCGTCCTGGGTATAGCCATCCACCAGACTGAATTGCGAGCCCACCGGGCGATTCGGATAATTACCCTTCAAGTGCCGCAGTTGCACCCCGATCTTGCTGCCGCTCGAAGCGAGGTAATCGAGTCCCAGCTCGCTCGCATCCTCGACGCGGTTCGCATAGCTGAGACTTGAAAGGTCATAGTAATAGCGCTCACGACTGAGGCCGCCGCGCAGGCGCCAGCTCGGATGAAACAGCCAGCCGCCATCGAGGTAATTCCGGTGCCGTGTTCGCATATTCCGGTTCGTACCCGTAGATTGAAAATCGCTGAACGGCGTCAGGGTTTCCGAATATGTCACTCCGGCATGGCCGTCAAGATGATTGCCAATATGCCATTCCAGGTCGGCCTGCAAATCCTTGCCGTTATAGTCCAAGTTATCGAAATGCTGAAACGATACCCGCGACCACTTGGCTTGCCCGCTCAACACCTGGCGTCCGATCGGCCGGTTGAACAGAAAACCCGCCTGTATCTGGCGCGAGGTATCGGAACGGGGGCCCGTGTAACCAGGCGTATTGTCGTCAAGGCGCAAAAGGTTGTCATCGTAGGAATATGACGTGGCCAGGAAGGGGAAAATTGTGTCGCTCAATGAAGCAAGGGCAGCCGGACTGGCCAAGCTGCCCAGCAGGAATAAACAACCAGCACGCAATGCCGATGCCGCCGGGAGACGACGTGATGCAGCGGCAGAGTGGCTGCCATCGACATCTTTTTTTTGCGGGGAATTCAACATAGGTATTCTCTTTGATAGAGCAAACAGTTGATTGGCAATATTACCAGTAAGTCCAGTGTCCACCGGAAACAATCCAGAGGCCCAGCACGCCATTCGTCACACCATGGGCAAGGATCGGCGACCACAGCGACTGGCTGCGCATGTACAGCAAGCTATACGCGGCGCCGGCAACGATACCGGCCAGCCACAGATTGTGTTCAAAGCCAAACAGTACCACGCTGACAACAAAAGCCTTGGCACTTGCCAGACGCGGATTGAATTTCAGGAAATCAGGGGCATCGATCCAGCGCAGCAGGAAGGAGCGCCAGAACAGCTCTTCCATCACGGGCACCACGAGGGCGGCGCCAGCAATGCGCAGCACCACCAGACTCCATTCGATCTGGCCGCCACTGCGCGGGTCGAAGCCGTCGGCGCTGCCGATGCTCATCCAGTCCGCATTCAAATTAATCCACAGCAAAAAAACAACAAGCCCGGTGGCCAGCGCCACGGCCAGCGCGCGCGCGCCCAGCGGTGTCCAGCGCAATTCCGTGTAACTGCGGCGCCAATACAACAACATACCCAGCACGACGCCGATCTTGACAGCATACAGCCAGCGCAGGTCCTGCGCGGCGAAGCCAGCCCGGCCCAGCATGTCGGCGATGAAGATGAAGGAGAGGTAGGCGAGGAATGGCGCTACCCGGGGCAGGGCGGCGCGGTCAAACATGCTGATGCGCACCGGAGGTGGAACCACGCGCCGGACGCCGTGGTCCGGAGCGCGTGTTTTCGATAACAAACATGCATCCTCCGATGTAAAAAATATAATTATATAATTATATCAAGCAGAACCGTTGCCGTGGCAAATAATCCTAACTTAAATTACAACAGAGAATGCAAGAAACTAATCAGGCATTGCTGCGCGCCTCGATCTGTTCCCACTTTTCCAGCGCTTCCAGCAGTTCGCCTTCGATCTCGGCCACGCGCGCATTCAGGCGCTTGCCTTCGGCCGGCGTTTTCTTGTAGAAGTCAGGATGCGACAGTTCGGCGGCCAGCACCGATTGCTCGTCTTCCAGCTTGGCGATCAGTTTCGGCAACTCTTCCAGCTCGCGCTGTTCCTTGTAACTGAGCTTTTTCTGCTTGGCGGCCGGTGCGGCAGCCTCGACCTTCACGGCCGGCTTGCTGGCGGGCGCCGTGGCGATCGGCAAGGTGCGCACGCGCTCCCAATCCGTGTAGCCGCCGACGAATTCGCGCCACTTGCCCTCGCCTTCGGCGACGATCACTTGCGTGACCACGTTGTCGAGGAAGGTACGGTCATGGCTGACGAGGAAGACGGTGCCCGTGTATTCTTCCAGCAACTCTTCCAGCAATTCCAGGGTATCGATATCCAAGTCGTTGGTCGGCTCATCGAGAACCAGCACGTTGGCCGGCTTGGCGAACAGGCGCGCCAGCAGCAAACGGTTGCGCTCGCCACCGGATAGCGACTTGACGGGCGAACGGGCACGTTCCGGTGCGAACAGGAAGTCGTTCAGATACGTCATCACGTGGCGGCGCTGGCCATTGATTTCGACCCAGTCGCTGCCTGGCGCGATGGTTTCCATCAGGTTTGCTTCTTCGTTCAGCTGCGTGCGCATCTGGTCGAAATACGCGACCTGCAGCTTGGTACCCAGGCGGATGCTGCCCGTGTCCGACTCTTCCTGGCCCAGGATCATCTTCAGCAAGGTGGTCTTGCCGGCGCCGTTGGCGCCGATCAGGCCGACCTTGTCGCCGCGCAGGATAGTGGCGCTGAAATCCTTGACGATGACCTTGTCGCCATAGATCTTCGAGACGTTTTCCAGGTCCGCCACGATCTTGCCCGAGCGTTCGCCGGCCGATACGTCCAGCTTGACCTGCCCCTGCTGCTCACGGCGCGCATTGCGCGTCAGGCGCAGCGCTTCCAGGCGGCGCACGCGGCCTTCGTCGCGCACGCGGCGGGCCTTGACGCCCTTGCGTATCCACACTTCTTCCTGCGCCAGGAACTTGTCGAACTTGGCGTTTTCCACTTCCTCGATTTCCAGCTGCTCCGCCTTGCGGGTCTGGTAAGCCGTGAAGTTGCCCGGGTACGACAGCAAACGGCCGCGGTCGAGCTCAATGATGCGCGTGGCAACATTGTCGAGGAAGGAGCGGTCATGGGTAATGAACAGCACACTGCCCTTGAAGTCGCGCAACAAGCCTTCCAGCCACAGGATGGAGCTGAAGTCCAGATGGTTGGTCGGCTCATCGAGCAGCAGCACGTCGGGCGCCGATACCAGCGCACGCGCCAGCGCCACGCGCTTTTGCATCCCGCCGGACAGGGTTTTCATCAGCATGTCGCCCGTCAGATTCAAACGGTCGAGTACGGTTTCCACCTTGTTCGGCAAACTCCATGCATCAGCCGCATCGAGTTTGACCTGGATGTCGTGCATGCGTTCCATCAGTTCGTCGTCATTGCCCTGGCCAAACTGGCCCGTCAGCGCATCGTATTCCTTCAGCCACGCCTGCGATTCGCCCATGCCGGAAGCGACGGCGTCGAACACGGACATCTCCGGGTCGAATTGCGGCTCCTGCTCCACATAGGCGATCTTGATGCCTTGCTGCATCACCAACAAGCCGTCATCGAGCTTGAACTTGCCCGAAATAACCTTCAACAGCGACGATTTACCCGTGCCGTTGCGGCCGATCAAGCCGACCCGTTCCGAGGTTTCCAGTGAAAATTCCGCGTGATCGAGCAGCGCGACGTGACCGAACGCAAGTTGCGCCGATGAGAGAGAAATGACAGCCATAATGAGTAAGAGTGCTCGGGCGCCGTCTCGCGCACACCGCGTGGTGTGCAAAACAGCCGCCGATTAGATGAATGAAGCACGCATTGTACCGATAACTTGGACTTCAATCGCCATCGACCAATAACTACCGCCTGGATGATCACAGGCTGCCGACGCGCGTTGCGTGGAAACGTGGTGTCGCCAGCAGGAATCGAACCTGCATTTAAGTCTTAGGAGGACCTTGTACTATCCATTGTACGATGGCGACACGCGCAGCGGCATTATACAGGCAAGCGCCCGCCATTGACAGCGTGGCAAGCGCGGCGTCACGTCAGACAAGGCGAGTCTTGGCCTTGCCCCGCTGACGCACCAGCAACACCAGCAATCCCGCCAGAAGCAGTCCATAGGTGGCCGGTTCCGGTACGGCGCTGATGGCAAATACCTCGATGGCGCCGAAGGTCACATCGTTGCCATGCCAGGCGGAGCCATCGAGCAAACTGAAGCCAGTCGACGACTGCCCAACATAGTTATAGGTATACAAGAAAGAACTGCCGCCATGCGTGAGATCTTGCGGCACATACAAATCATGTCCATAGCCGAATGTCGGGCCGTAATTGGCCTGATTGTAGGTCTGATCCTTGCCGATACCGTCGCCATTGAAATACTGCTTCAGTTGCGGCAGCATGAAGTCTGACGTCAGATTAAAAAGGAAGGCCGTGCGCTGGCTGTCATCCATGGTGACATGCATGCCATCCGTGGAGCTCCAGCTTTGCGGATTGTAACCGCCCACCAGCCACGTCTTGCCCGATGAATTCGTGGCCTCCATGATGGAAAAAGTGCGTCCCTTACCGTCGGATGCCTTGTGAAAATCGAGCGAAGTGTCGCCCGCCGCCTTGCTGTAAATGTTCGTCAGCGCCAGATGGCCTTCGCCAAGCCAGCTTTCCAGCTGTGCCTGATAGCCGGGGGAAAGTAGCGACGTACCGGGTCCCGCCTGCGCGCCCAGGCAAAAACCCATACTGGCCACGGCCAGCACCACACTTCTTACCGCTCTGAAATTATTACGCATCCTCTACCTCGACTGTCAGTATTTAACACCGGCGTATGTTCCGGTTGCCAAATATAACATGATAGATAATGTTTTTATATTTATTATTTAGATACCAATACGCAATATTTCATAGCAGAAATTCACTCAGGCAACACCGCCGTCACCTCGATTTCGACCTTCGCTCTATCCTCTATCAGTCCCGCCACCTGCACGGCCGTCATGGCAGGAAAATGCTTGCCGATGATTTCCCTGTAGGCAACGCCGATTTGTGGATATGCCGCCACATATTCCTTCTTGTCCAGCACATACCAGTTCATGCGCACGATGTGTTCGGGCAAGGCGCCCGCCTCGGCCAGCACGGCGACGATATTTTGCAGCGCCTGGCGCACCTGGCCCGCGAAATCGTCCGTGTGAAATTGTCCCTGCGCGTCCCAGCCGATCATGCCGCTGACGTACACCGTGCGTCCGCTGGCGGCGATGCCGTTCGCATAGCCGCGCGGCCTGGCCCATCCTGGTGGTTGCAGCACTTGCATATTGTTTTCCTCGTTGTTCATGCGGCTCATGCGTCCGCCGCCTCGCGCAGCAGTTCGCGCGCGATGATCAATTGCTGCACTTCGCTGGCGCCCTCGTAGATGCGCAAGGCGCGAATTTCGCGGTACAGGCGCTCGACCGGGTGGCCACTGACGACACCCATGCCGCCGAACAGTTGCACGGCCGCGTCGATCACCTGCTGCGCCGTTTCCGTGGCCGTCAGCTTGGCCATGGCCGCTTCCTTCGTTACCTTGCGGCCCTGGTCGCGCTGCCAGGCGGCGCGGTAGGTGAGCAGCGCGGCCGCATCGATGCCGGTGGCCATCTGCGCCAATTTCGCCTGCGTCAGCTGGAAGTCCGCCAGGGTCTGGCCGAACATCTGGCGCGCCGTCGCATGGCGCAGCGCTTCGTCGAACGCGCGCCGCGCAAAGCCCAGGGCGGCGGCGGCCACCGACGTGCGGAACACGTCGAGTGTCGCCATCGCCACCTTGAAGCCCTGCCCCGCCTCGCCCAAGCGCTGCGACACGGGCACACGGCAATTGGCAAAGCGCAGGCGCGCCAGCGGATGCGGGGCAATCACGGCGATGCGTTCGGCGATTTCCAGGCCCGGATTATCAGCGTCGACGATAAAGGCGCTGATGCCGCGCGCGCCCGGCGCCTCGCCCGTGCGGGCGAACACCACGTAAAAGTCGGCAATGCCGCCGTTCGAGATCCACGTCTTTTCGCCGTCGAGCACGTAGTCGTCGCCATCGCGGCGCGCCGCGCACGCCATGGCCGCCACATCGGAGCCGGCCTGCGGCTCGGACAGGGCAAAGGCGGCGATGCGCTTGCCGCTGGCCACGTCCGGCAAATAGCGCGCCTTGTTCTCGGCGCTGCCGAACAAGCCGATGGCGCCGGAGCCGAGTCCCTGCATGGCAAAGGCGAAATCGGCCAGGCCGTCGTGGCGTGCCAGGGTTTCGCGCATCAGGCAAATGGCGCGCGTGTCGATCTTGCCATCGGTTCCGGTGGCGTGCGCGAGCCAGCCGCCCTGCCCCAGCTGCGCCACGAGCGCGCGGCAAGCCGCATCGACGTCGGCGCCATGTGCCTCGCCCAGATGCTGCACCGCCCAGGCATCGAGTTCGGACTCAAGCTTTGCATGACGTGCCTCGAAAAACGGCCAGTCCAGGTAAGTGGTGTCGCGTGTATTTTGCATCTTAATCGCCCTCGAACTGCGGTTTTTCCTTCGCCACGAAGGCGTGATAGGCGCGGTGGAAATCGTTGGTGGCCATGCAAATGGCTTGCGCCTGCGCTTCCGCCTCGATCGCTTCATCGACGCCCATGTTCCACTCCTGCTGCAGCATTTTTTTCGTCATGCCGTGCGCGAACGTGGGGCCGCTGGCCAGGCCGGCGGCGAACAGCTGCGCCGCTTCGGCCAGCTCCTCCGGCTCGACCAGGCGGTTGAGCCAGCCCCAGCGCTCGGCCTCGGCGCCGGCCAGGGAGCGTCCCGTGTACAGCAGTTCGGCGGCGCGGCCCTGGCCGATCACGCGCGGCAGCAAGGCGCAGGCGCCCATGTCGCAGCCGGCCAGGCCCACGCGGGTAAACAAGAAGGCCGTTTTGCTGCGCGCCGTGCCGATGCGGATATCGGAAGCCAGCGCCAGCATGGCGCCGGCGCCGGCGCAAATGCCGTCGATGGCGGCGATGATGGGCTGCGGGCAGGCGCGCATGGCTTTCACCACGTCGCCCGTCATGCGGGTAAAGGCCAGCAAGCCGGGCATGTCGAGTTTCGTCAGCGGGCCGATGATGTCGTGCACGTCGCCGCCCGAACAGAAATTGTCGCCGCTGCCCGTGATCACGACGGCCTTGACGTCATCCGCATGGGCCAGCGCGCGGAACAGCTCGCGCAACTCCGCATACGAGTCAAAAGTGAGCGGATTCTTGCGCTCCGGGCGGTGCAGGGTCAAGGTGGCGACGCCTGCATCGACGGCAAACAGAAAATGCCGCGCCGCGTAATGGGCCAGGCTGGCGCGGTTGCCTGGCAGGTCTTGCGGCTGGCCGGGTAGATGGCGCATGGTCATTCCTTTATCGAGGTGTCATTCAGCTGCTGCTTCATGTGCGACAGCAGGTCGATCAACTGGGTTTTGTCGTCCGGCGTCACGCCGTGCAGCAGTTCGGCGATCCAGCCTTCGTGCACGCGCGCCATGTCGTCGAACGCGCGCCGGCCCGCCGGCGTCAGCTTGACGCTGTACGAGCGGCGGTCCTTCGGATCGACCACGCGCACCACCAGTTTTTCCTGCTCCAGCTGGTCGGTGATGCCCGTGATATTGCCGCCCGTGACCATCATGCGCTTGGACAGTTCACCCATGCGCAAACCGTCGGGGAAGCGCTCGAGCTGCGCCATCAAGTCGAAGCGGGGCAAGGTGATACCGAAGGTGGCGCGCAAGCGCGTGCGCACCTCGTTTTCAATCTTCACCGTGCATGAGAGCATGCGCAGCCACAGCTTGAGCGACTGGTGGTGGTCCTGCGTCAGCCGGCTCGCCAGGTCCAGCACGGGTTCATCCTGTACGGGTTCATCCTGCATCTTATCGGGTTCTTTATCCATGGTCTTCATTCAGTTACATGACTTCGCCGCCGGCGACGGCGATCGATTGTCCATTCATGGCGGACGACGCGGGCAAGCATAGCCACGCCACCGCATCGGCCACTTCCTGCGGCTGCACCAGCCGCTGCTGCGGGTTGGACGCCGCCAGTTCCGCGCGCGCCGCGTCTTCGCCGCGCCCCGTCTTGCGCACGATGTTCTGCACGGCCTGCGCCACCATGTCCGTTTCCGTGTAGCCGGGGCAGACGGCGTTGACGGTGACGCCGCGCGGCGCCACTTCCAGCGCCAGCGCGCGCGTCAGGCCGATAACGCCATGCTTGGCCGCGACGTAGGCGCTGACGTAGCGGTAGCCTTTCAGGCCCGCCGTCGACGCCACGTTGACGATGCGCCCCCAGCCCGCGTCCAGCATGGCCGGCATGGCCGCCTGGCAGCAGTGGAATACGCCCGTCAGGTTCACGGCCAGCATCTGCTGCCAGATGGCGGCATCCGTCTTGCCGAAAGGCGCCGCATGCGCCTGGCCCGCGTTATTGATCAAGATATCGACGCGGCCGAAATGCGCGGCCGCCTGCGCAAACCCTCCCTGCACGGACGCTTCCACTGCCACGTCGAGCACGCAGATGGCGACCCTGCCCGCGTGGCCCGCCTCTTCCAGCTGCATGCGCGCGCGCGCCAGCCGCGCGCCATCGCGCCCGGCCAGGGTGACCCTGGCGCCCGCGTCCAGCAAGGCGCCCGCGCTGGCGAGGCCGATGCCGCTGCCGGCGCCCGTCACCAACGCGTGCTTGTTGGCCAATGCACCGTCCAGTTGATCCTTGCTCATGTCATCCTTCCAGCAGCCGCGCGGCCACCTGTTGCGGGGTGAGGCCCGTATTGGCGGCAGCCAGCTGGCGCTCGCGCTGCAGATTGCGTTCCAGCTGCTGCTGGCCCGGGCGGTACTGTTTTGGCCACGCCGCACCGGCGCCGCTGTAGCCGATGCGCGCCATTTCCGTCAAGGTCCAGGCGGGGTTGGCCAGGTGCGGCCGGCCCACGGCGCACAGGTCGGCGCGTCCGGCGGCGATGATGCTGTTGGCGTGGTCGGCTTCGAAGATGGAGCCGACGGCCATGCTGGCGATGCCCGCCTCGTTGCGCACGCGGTCGGCGAACGGCGCCTGGAACATGCGTCCGTACACGGGCTGTTCGAGCTTGCTGACCTGGCCCGAGGAACAGTCGATCAGGTCGGCGCCGGCCTGCTTGAACAGGCGCGCGATGACGACTGCATCGTCGGGCGTGATGCCGCCTTCGACCCAGTCGTGGGCCGAGATGCGCACGCTCATCGGCTTGTCCTGCGGCCAGGCGGCGCGCATGGCGCGGAACACGCGCAGCGGATAGCGGCAGCGGTTTTCCAGGCTACCGCCATATTCGTCCGTGCGGCGGTTGGTCAGCGGCGAGATAAAACTCGACAACAGATAGCCATGCGCGCAATGCAGTTCCAGCCAGTCGAAACCGGCGACGGCCGCGGCCA